>JANXOJ010000665.1 GCA_025353625.1 Planctomycetota bacterium
TTTCCACGCTCTGGATGCTGGGCGACTTCTGCTTAACCTGACCGACGGAACTAAATGGGTTCGGTGAGTCGTCGATCCACGTTAAATACCGCGAGTATTGCTGAAGAACCGCCGCTTGGATCGCTCGATCGCGGACGGTTGCAGTGCCGGGAAGATCGGCATCGAGCGGAAGGCTCGTTGAGGCGGGGGCACCCGACATCCCCTGGCCGACGGGCACGTTGGCGGATGCCGCGATTGCTTGCGGCGCAGGGCTTGAGCCTTGCGCGGGTGCTACGGACGAGTCGAACACAAGAATCGCATTCGCGCCCACCGTAAGAGCCGAGCCGTCCGGCAAGGAATTTGAACTACCTACAATCAGCGTTCCCGCTGAGATTGTCGTTCCGCCCGTGAAGCTATTATGGCCGGATAGTATCACCGTTCTGGCACCGGTCTTTTCGATGCCGAAATCGCCTCCTTGCTCACCGATATCGCCGTTGACCGTGATGTCGCCCACTGCGGCGTTGAAGGTTCGATCTGCTTCGACGAGCACCAGCGAAAGCCCGATGGTCTGCGTTTGCGGGCCGTTGTTCGCAATGTCGCCGTAGAGACTTATTGAATTGCCGTTGAGCGCGAAAGAACTAGCATCCCGATTGAACGCAAGGCCGGCCACATGCAGATTGGCAAGGTCGTTGATTGCGGGGCCACCGAGGCCGGCAAAATAGAGGGGCATGCCGGAGACGAGGGGCACGCCGCCCCAGTTGGCAACGGCACTCCACGTTGCCGCCGCCGCGTTGCCGGACCACGTCGCCGCATCGGTTACTGAAGCGATCGGCGGACTGATTAACTTCAAAGAGGTGAGGAAGTTCGAGCCGTTTTGCCGCACGAGAAGCCGGTCGGCGGCGTCGACGTTTTGATCGCGATTGAAATCGAGCACGTTCGCGATGCCGACGGAATTGCTATAGTTCGCCCGCACGAGGAGCTCGTCGGATCCGTTGACGTAGGCGTTTGCCGACGTGTCGCCCGTTTCGCCGATGGCGTTGCCCCAGTAGAAAACGTCGTTGGCAGCCAGGCCGGTTGCCGCATCGGCAAGCAGGGTTACTTGCAACCACTTCTTGGCAATCGCACCGTCGGGCCAAACAATCTCAATGCGACTGGAACTGGCCGCGCCGGCAGCGGGACGCACGGTCACACTGCTGGGTGTCGGGGCCGCGTTCCAAGTGCCCGGTGTGGAACTGTTGCCGACGCGAAAGACAAAATCGGAGGCCGTTAATGTCTGAGCGAGGTTCTGCACATCGATCATAATCCCATTGATGCCGCGGGAGTAGCTCGTGTAGTTTGCAATGGTAGCCGTTCCGCTCGGCAAGAGCGGGGTCTTATCGGTGGCGATGGCCGCGTCGTCCTGGGAATTGGCCGCTGGGTTGTTGCCGTCCCAAGCAGAGTTATTGTAGAAGATGTTCCGACCGGCTATCGTTGCATAGGGGGCGATAGTCGTCGCATCGCTGGCCGTATCGTTGGCCGCAGTGAGCTCGCCGCCGCCGGAAACCGTGGCCGAGTTGATGACGCTGGCAGGTGCGTTGGCGGCAACGCTTACGGTGACGGTCAGTGCCGGATAGCTGGCTCCCGCCGCCAGCGCGTTGCTGCGCGTGGCGGTCAGCGACGGTAAGTCAATCGTCCAGCCGGCGCCGCTCATGGCCGTTGCGGTAAGGCCGGTTGGCAGCGCATCAACGAGGCTCACCGTGCCGCTGGTCGCCCCCGTACCGACATTGCTCACGGTGATCGTATAGGTGTCGGCGGCGTCGCCTGGGTGGAAGTTGCCGACGTGCGACTTGGAAACGGTTAGATCGGAGACGGCCAACACGTTGAAGGTATTGCTGGTGCCGGTATGCGAAGCACCGTCGTCCACGCGCAAGTACATGTTGCTGGCGACCTGCAAAACGCTCACGTTGCCGGTCCAGACTCCATTGACGAAGGTCGCTGTAGTTGGCGCGATGGAAACCGCAGAGAATAAGCCATTCGATGCGGTATCGAAGTATTTGGTACTACCGAAACCACGAAAGGCAATTCCGCCGGACGTT
>JANXOJ010000679.1 GCA_025353625.1 Planctomycetota bacterium
TTTTGCCGTGAGATTGCTTTGCAAATTATTGAGCAAAATCGCCAACTGCTGCTCGGCGGCGGTGGGATCGATCTTCTCGTTTTCAACCTGCTCACGAAGCTTTTTGGTTTCGGTTTCGACTTCCTTCGAGGCGTTCCTGATATCGGCATCGTGATCCTTGCGCTGCTGCTCGCGAGCCTCGCTGCTCGCCTTGCGCGATTCGGCCGTCCGTTCGTCGAAACGCTCCAAGGTGCGGTGCTGCGGGCGGCGTTTGCGCAATTCCAAAAAGCGGGTGTCGCCCGCCTGGGCGTCGAGTGCATTCAGGACGAACGTGATATTATCGAAATCGAAGTTGATTTCCTGGACCGGGGCATCGCTCTGATCGCGCCAGGCGAAGAACTGATCGGTTATCATATCGATATCGGCGATCAGCACCACATTAACGTTCGTCTCGCCCAAAATCGACTTCTTCAACGGATCGCCGCCAGGGACCGGTGGAGGCGGCAACGTGCCTTCAATGTGGGCGGCAAGGATGAACTCCCGATTCGCGTCGGGCATATAATATTGGAATCGCGTCGGACTGATCGAGCGTCCAAACGGTGTCCGCATCACCATCCGGTCCACGCCGATCGTGCCGGCCTGATTGCCGGTCATTACAAGCGGAACAAACTTCCGATCCTTCAATTCCGAGCCGTTTTTCTTCTCGATGTAACCGGGGCCGGGAAAGAACAGGTGCTGCAACTTGGAACTGATCGGATCCTCTTCGCAGAAAGGTTGCTTCGCCCCGCAACTGTGATCGACGAATACGAGTTCCGGGATGATGACATCGCTCAGCTTGGGAAATGGGTTGTAACGTTGCCATACGAGTTGATCGCGACCGGATGGCCGTTCTTCGTCCAGCGGCGAGAATTGTTCCTCGCCTCCTTCGCTAAAGTTGATCCCTAGCATGGTCCACAACGCGCGGATATCGCCTTTTTCCGTCGGCTGCTGCCGCCCAAAGCCCATCATGGGATCGGCCGGCTTGCGAGGCTGGTAGGTGCCCGGTACGTCGGAGGCCCAAAACGTAAACGGATCGTCAAAGATGACCACCGGCTGTCCGGCACGAACCGCAGCGAGGAAATTCGCCAATTCCGGCGGGCCCATCGCCGAGGGCTGAACCGCCATCAGCACATCAAAGCCCTCATGCTTATCGCCGGGCTTCGCGGCCGTTTTCTTTAAGGGGATCGGCTGCGTCGGATTGACCTGCACGACTTCATATTGCTTTTGCAATTCAGAGACGATGAGCCAAGACGGCGAGGGCCCCGACATGCTGAACTTGCCGAACACTTGGGCATCGGTATCGATCACACCAATCCGCTTCCGCTTCTGCTGCGTCACGGTGCAAAGCGACCGCACCAATTCATATTCGGCGGGCACACCGCGCTCAACGAAGGGCAAAATCACCTTCTCCAGGCCGCACGTAAACGCCACTCCTAGGAAAATACTGTCGCGTTTGTAGGCTCCCTGGCGGATATCGGTAACATCCTTGGGCACAATGTTGTAGCGAGCCTTTGCTGTCTCGGCCATCGGATCGAAATGACTGATCTCGTTAATCTCCAACTCGACCATATCACCACCCAGGGCCTTCAACTCGCGAAGCACCGTCAACAAGTTAATGCGCGCCTGGACGTACGACTCCGGCACCTCCGGGCTAACAAATGCATCAATCCGCACCGGCCCTTTTACCTTGAGCTTCTCATACTCCTGCCGCAACTCCACCAATTCCTTCGACTCCGCAACGGGAGCGGCCGCCTTCTCCTCCGCCTTCTTCCCCTCGAGCTTCTTCTCACTACCTTTATTTTCAACTGGCTTCTTCTCCGCCAAGTTCTTTTCCGCGACTACAAGTTTTGCGATTTGCGGCTGAAGCTTCCTAGCCTTGTCGTAATCGGCCTTCAATCCCTGAACCAGATCAATCGTGTAGGGCGACAGCGAACTAAGACGTTCGCTGGTGGCATCCAACCGAGCGTCGTGATTGTGCAGAAAAAATACCGCAGCGGCCGTAATTACGGCTAGGGCCAAGGCACGAATCAGATAGTGCCCTCCCTGCATCGATCCGCCGCCGCTCCGCGACCAGTGCCGACGGCCGATGCAGACCATGCACAAATAGAGCATGACGGCCGCGATCAGCCCGAAATAGACCAAGCCTGAGACGCTCAGCATCCCGCGTCCAAATACGCTGCACTGCCCGCCAAAACTCCACTCGCGGATGGCTTGCGTCACTTGGCGATCGAGCGCGGGGATAATGTCGATCCGAGCCATGAGCACCAACGGGGCATTGAACAATGCACCGAGGATATAGGCCACGGTCAAATTGCGAGTCAGGAACGAGGCCACCATGCCGACGGCCAGCATCGCCAGCCCCAGGCACCAATAGCCGAAATAGGTGCAGAGGTAAAGGCCCAAATCGGGATTGCCAAGTTGTAGCAGCACGAGATAGTTGCTGACGAGCGAGAAGAGCAACGCGACCGTATAAATTGCCACGGCGGCCAGATACTTGCCGAGCACAATTTCCAAGTCGCCCGCCGGGATCGTCAGTAGCAGTTCGTCGGTTCCCTGGCGGCTTTCCTCGGCCCAAATGCTCATCGTAATGGCAGGCACGAAGAACAGCATAATGATCGCGAAAAAGCGATTCAATTGTTCCAAGTTGGCCAGATTCGCATTGAAGAACTCATCCGGCCAGAAGGCGGCAATACCGCTGAGAAACACAAAGACGCAGATGAACACGTAACCCGTCGGGTTCGCGAAGTAGCTCAAAAAGTTCCGCTTGAAAACGGCACCGAGAACGTTGGTATTCATATTTACCTAGATGACTTAAATGGTTGTCGGGATATTCGGCGTGCAAGATTATTTCGCGTCGGCAGCAGATCCATTACGATACGCTCGTTAGTTGCCGGAAATGCTCTTCCAACGGGCGGCCATCCTTGGTCAAGTCGGCGACCGCGCCGTCAAAGGCAATCCGGCCTTCGTCGATAAACAGCACGCGGCTCGCCATTGCCTCGACCTCTTGCAAAATATGGGTGGAAAGAAGGATCGTCTTGCTCTTGCCCAACTTGCGGATCGTATCTCGGACTTCGTGAATCTGATTCGGATCGAGGCCGGCGGTCGGCTCGTCGAGGATCAAGACGTCCGGCTCGTGCAACAACACGTGGGCCATGCCGACGCGCTGGCGATAACCGCGTGAAAGCTTGCCGATCGGCTTGCCAATCACCGCTTGCAATGCACACATTTCGACCACGGCCTCGATCCGCTGGTGCTTCCGCTGGCCGGTCAGGCCACGGGCGTCGGCGAAGAAGTTGAGTAGCGACCGAGGGGTCATATCGGAATAGAGCGGGCCGTTTTCGGGCAGATAGCCCAGCTTGGTCGAGCCAGCGATACGGTCGGTCGCCATGTCGTGGCCGGCGATACGCGCCGTGCCCGTCGAGGGGGCCAAATACCCCGTCAAGAGTTTCATGGTAGTGCTTTTTCCGGCACCGTTGGGGCCGAGAAAGGCGACAACCTCGCCTTGGCGAACCTGGAAACTAACATCTCGGATGGCCGCAAAACTGCCGTAGTATTTCGACAGCCCTTGGGCCTCGATCATGGCAGGAGCCTGTTCGCTTGTCATGTGGTCACTCCGTAATGCAAAAATCGACTGGAAAAAACATGCGTGACCCGGACGTTCGCGGCGGGCTGCGACGCAGCCAATGCCTCGGATCATCGCGGGCGAGAGGCTGGAGGATCCAACCTCGGAATGGTAAAAGCTCGGAGTATACCATGATTGCCGCGTCTAGCCAATGGCTGCCAAACGCCTTCTCGATTGCAATCGCAGCCAGCCCCCACCGATGGGTGAATGTAGACTTTGTGGTGCAGGCGTCTCGCCTGCCACAATAAATGCAGGCGAGATGCCTGCACTCCAATTTCAGCAACCACAATTCTCAGACTTTGCAGTTGCCTTGTGCCGGTGATGTCGCTTCTTGACGACCACCCAAGTACGCCTTAAAATCGGGGCATGTTCGTGGGATCAACATCCCTCTTCCGTCCAGTGAACTCAATAACTCGAAGGAGACTGTCGTGCCCAATGTAACGCTGCCACAAATCGCCGCATTGACAAAAGTCGCGGAAAAGCTCGAAAAGCTCGACTCGGCAACGGAGAAAAAATTCCCGGCAATCAAAAAATTGCTGGAAGATGTGTACGACATGGATCCAGCTCGGACGGATGTGCAGGTTTACACCGACTTGGCGCACAAGGTCGCGAAATACGTCAAGGAAGTCGCGGAATTTCGCAAAGAGACGGTCGTCGTTAAGGCTTACGCTTCCGCCGAAAAAGAGTTGGTGGGCAAAGACAAGAAGCTCGCTCAAGCCCTCGGAATGGTCTGCCGAGGAGAAAAAGGCCGCTCCGGACCGAAGGTGGAGGGCGTCAAGGAATACAACCACATCCACATCGGTGGAGTGGCCTCGGAAAACCTGCTCTTTCATGCAAACGACAAAACGGTCTTGGGTGTAATCAATTTTCACATGGAGAGCGGCCTCGATAAGGGCAAGATGGCTAAAATCAAGACCGTTGCCACCCGCACCGGTGCCACGATCACCCTCAACGTAAACG
>JANXOJ010000683.1 GCA_025353625.1 Planctomycetota bacterium
CCACTTCACCGTCCGGTTGCGCGGTTGCCGCGACCGTGGTGGCCGTCAACGGCATTCCGCCGGTCGAACTTAACCCTCGCTGCGTGCTGACGCGCATCCGCAACCAGGAATTGATCGTTGCCGGATTCGTACCGACGGGCACGGCAAAGCGGATGAGGTTGGTGCCGTTGCGGACTTCGTCCGCGTAAACTTGATCGCCGGCGTCGCTAAAGTTGCTGTTGCCGGACACATCGACCCAAACGCTGAGATAGGCCTTCGTGCCCGTCGGCTCATTGTTGGTAACCGTCACCGGAAGCTCAACAATAACCGACGATCCCTGCAAGAGTTTAGGCAGATTCGCCGGATTGATGCCGTCGTTGTCGGAGCGGGCCGCCATGCCGGCAAATGCCTTTTGATTCGGAATCGGCGGATTCGTGCCCAAGTACAACAGCGGCACGGTCGGTTCAACGTGGAAGGCGACCGGATAGCCGGGGGCATGGCTGAAGTCGATGCTGCTGGCCGGCACGGTGCTGGAACCGTTCAGGCCGGCCAGGACAATGGTGAACTGATTCGAATTGTCGAGCCGATTCGGCTGAATCGGATTGGCGGCGAGATCCATGATGCCGGCGGTTAACTGGATGTTGTAGGTGTAACCTTCGCTCCAAACGCCGGCGGCTGGAATGAGGTGAATGATGTGATTGGTGGAATCGTATTGGAAGATATAGTCGACCCCTTGCACGAGCGTCTTGACGTTGGCCGCATTGTCGAGATTCTGCGTCAGAATGACGTTGGCGGGGACGACGGTGCTGTTGTCGACGCCAGAGCCCGTGTCGATGAGTTGCACATGGAACTGAGTCTCGGGCTCCGTGGTCGTAACCCAGGTGATGCGGGGATCGATATCGATGCCGGCCGCGTCGTTGTCCTGCGGGGTGAGCAGCGCGTTGAGCAGCGCGGTGGTCGGCCCGGAGAAATCGACGCGGTCGATCGCACCGCGATCCTTGTAAACGTTGTTGCCGAGGCCCGGATAGCTGGCAACGTTTTTATCGTCGATGCGAAACTGACCGTTGAGGTCGGTATTCGGCGCGAGGATCGGGGAAGCTGGAATGCCCAGCGGCTGCCGCACGGTAGTCATATCGGGCCGATCGTCGAGCTGGTTGATCGAGCTGTCGATCACCGGAGAATTCTCGGCCGGATAGAAGTTTCCGGCTGCCACATTCACGAACAATTGCGTGCCGGCCCCTACCGCGAGCGCACCGGTATCGCTATTGATGAGAGGATTGTTGTTGCCCGACAACGCCGGAAGATTGTTGTTCGTGGTGTCGTTCTGATAGATCGAGTATCCGACGACGGTCGTGCCGGAGACATCGTTGGCTGCGGTGACGACGCGGATGCCGGTATTCAACGAGGCGACGATATTGTTGAGGATCGTCGGGCTGGCATTGCTATCGACCAAGATGCCGGTGCCCTTGCCGGCCCCGTAGATCGTGTTGTTCGCGATGCGTCCAAACGGCACGGCTCCCTGCGTTTGACCGTTGACGGTGGCATTGCCGCTAAAGTGGATGCCGCCCGTCCCGCCGGTCGATAAGACGTTGTTCTGAATCGTGATGCCGGGCACGAGCCGGTTGACGTTGAGTGCCCGCATGTTGCCGACCGAGTAGGGGTGCGCCGACGGATCGTTTCCGATGGGTGCCGGTTGCGCGCCTCCATTTCCGTTGGGAGTCGGCTGAACGGCAGCGACGAGGATGCCGTACTGGGAAGAGTTCGTGATGGTGTTGGAATCGATGATATCGATGCCCTGGTCCAGCACGCTCTGCGCATCGCCCTGATTGGCATATTGCAATAGTTGGCCGTCGATCGTGATGTGGCCGGTGGTGACCTTCTGCGTTGCCAGGAGGGTTGTCGCAGGGAGCGGGCCCGGCGAGAGCGTCAGCTTGATGTGGTCCGTGGGCGAGGAAATCGCCGCGGCAACTTGGATGTCGGGCAATCCGGTCGCCACATTGATCGTCGCGTTGAGCAGATTGACCTCGGCGACAATCGCCGCCGCCACCTGCGCGGCGGTATTGGTAACGTTGTAGTTGACCGAAACCTCGGTGAAATTCAAACTCGACGTTGCCGACGAAGCGGCAATGGCCGGCGTGGCCGCATCGTGCAGATGAATGAGGATCGTGTTGACGCCGTCGCTGATGGTGAAGCTCTGGCCGTTGGAGATGAGACTTGCGGCTGTCGCAACGATGGTCGCACCGGTGAGCGTGGGCTGGCCTTCCTGCCAGGTTGCACTAAAGGAACCGACGGCCGCCTGGAACAGATCGACGCGGTCGCTGACGCCGTCCGAACTGGCCTCAACCGAGAACAGGTTGCGAGTATTTGCCAGATTGATTGCGGCTGCCGTTTCGGTGGCGATCTGTGCCGCAGTCTGATCGACGGTGAAATAGATCGGCTGATAGTTCGGGTTGTTGGCCGTATCGAAGACGTTCGTGCCCAGATACTGGAACGTTACCGGATGGACGCCGTCGCTGACGGTAAACGTGGCCCCATGCGAAAGTTCGTTGGCCGTCGGCACGGTCATCGTCAGGCTGTTCGACAAACGGTCGTTAATATCGAACGACTGTAAGAGGCCCATGGTGGGCGGGTTCGTGGGCAAGGGCCAGGTGGCATAATTCGGCCCGCGTCGGATTTGAAGGGAATAGTAACCCGAGGTTGTCCCGCCCGGATTGCGAAACGTGAAGTTGCGGTCGGCGACGGTATTGGTCGCGGTCTGCCCGCGTCCGGCGAAGCCGACCATAATGTCGTCGACGTACCAGCCTTCGTGGGCGTTATCTTGACCGCGCTCGCGGCTGGCACCGTTGGTTGCGTTGCCTTGATAGCGGTCGTACGTGTAAGCTCCGGTCGTGGGGTGGTCGCC
>JANXOJ010000708.1 GCA_025353625.1 Planctomycetota bacterium
TTTGGCCAAAGCCCGGCTTTTCTTTAAGGTCGGCATGCCTTTTGAGGACCAACTTGTCGAGCGCATCGCGGCTCGCAAAACGTGCATCACGGTAGTCGATACAACTCTGGGAATTGTGAAACGCATGAGCGACTGCGAACACCATCCCGGCGCGGAGCTTCCGGGAGAAGATTCGGAAACGGCCGACCCACACGTTTGGCTTGCTCCGCGATTGCTCGTACAGATGGCGGCGAATGTTGCCGACGCTCTGTGCAAGGCCGATCCAACCAACAATCGTCAATATCGAGCGAATCAGGCTGCCCTCGCGGATGAGCTTAGCTCCCTCGACGCTCGCTTCGCCCAAGAGTTGTCGCCATATCGAGGCCGCACTTTCTATGTCTTTCATCCGGCCTTTGGTTACTTCGCCGATGCCTATGGATTGAAACAAGAGTCCGTTGAGATCGAGGGCAAGTCGCCTACTCCGCGACAACTCTATCGGCTGATCGATCGAGCTCGACGCGAGCAAGTAAAAACTATCTTCCTTCAGCCGCAGTTCGATCGACACACCGCAGCGGCAATTGCTCAAGCGATCGATGGCTCCGTGATGCCGATGGACTCGCTGGCTCGCGATGTCGCGGCAAATCTTGAAGATGTTGCCGCCAAGATTGTCGCATCGAATCGAGAGGCCGCCCCATGACGCAAAAGGCAGTGATTGAAGTCCGGAACGTCAGCTTCGCGTTCCAGGGGCCTCCGGTTTTGGAAAATGTTGACCTCACGATCCACGATCGCGAGTCGGTTTGCATCGTGGGGCCAAATGGCGGCGGCAAGACAACGCTGCTGCGGCTCCTGCTTGGCCAGTTGCGGCCCGCCTCCGGCGACATCCGTATCTTTGGAAAATCTCCGCAAGCCGCGCGGCTGCAAATCGGTTACATGCCCCAACGGGCCGAATACGATCCGATGTTCCCGGTCACGGTGATGGATGTCGTTCTGATGGGCCGCCTCGGGCAACCCGGTTTTTTAGGGAGGATCGGCTGGTACGGCAGTGCGGATCGCCGCGCAGCCCTTGAGGCCCTCGCACAGGTCCACCTGGAAAAGGAAGCCCGGCGGCCCTTCGCCGCCCTTTCCGGCGGGCAAAGGCAACGGGTGCTGATCGCCCGAGCGTTGTGCAGCCAACCGGAGTTGCTGATTTTGGACGAGCCGATGGCCAATGTCGATTCACTCGTCGAGCGGCGGTTGTTCGATGAGCTTCGACAATTGGCCGGGCGGATGACGCTCGTGCTGGTGTCGCACGATCTGGGCTTTGTGACCAACCTCGTTGAGCGGGTCATTTGCATCAATCGGCAAGCGGTTTCTCACCCGACGAGCCAACTGACGGCAGAGATTATTCGCGATATGTACGGCGGCGACGTGAGCGTTGTGCGGCATGGAGACGTCGTTTGCCACAAAGAGCATACCCATGATTGAATTCATCGAAGCCCTGCTTAACCCCTACGTGCCGACGATGCGGTACGCGCTGGCGGCCGGAATTCTGTCGAGCGTCGCCTTGGGGATCGTCGGCACCTACGTCATCACGCGGCGAATCAGCTATATCGCCGGAGCAATTTCGCATAGCGTTCTAGGCGGCATCGGTGCGGCACTTTACCTGAAGGCGGTCCACGGTTGGACGTGGTGCGATCCGATGTACGGGGCCGTGGCCGCCGCCATGCTTTCGGCATTGCTGATTGGCACCGTCAGCCTCTACGCCAAACAGCGTGAAGATACCGTAATCGGAGCAATCTGGGCCGTCGGCATGGCGATTGGACTCTTGTTCTTCGCGAAAACACCCGGCTACGCCGATCCGATGAGCTACTTGTTTGGCAATATTCTCTTGATCTCGCGATCCGACCTTTGGCTCGTCGTCGGCTTGGATGCGCTGGTCGTCGGCCTCGGCATCGTTTTCTACAACAAATTCCTGGCAGTCTGCTTCGACCAGGAATTCGCACAACTGCGCGGCGTTCATGTGACGTTCTACTATCTGCTGCTGCTGTGTCTGACTGCGCTGACCATCGTGCTTTTAATGCGCGTCGTGGGTATCGTGCTGGTGATTGCCATGCTGACGCTCCCGGCGGCCGTGGCAGGCCATTTTTCGCGGCAACTCTGGCAAATGATGCTCTTTGCGATTGCCGGCTGCATGATCTTCACCGTTGCCGGCTTGGCACTTAGTTATCGGTACGAACTCCCCAGCGGCCCGGTAATTATCGTGGTCGCGGCGATGTTCTATCTGGGAGTTGCAATCGTTCGATGGCTCGCGAAGGCGGTATAAGTTGAGTTGTGAGCAGGGTGGTGTCGAGCGCACCATTTAGGTCGTGGTCGGCAAAGACCCGCAAAATCGAATTCACGCAACGGGATGAAATTGGGAAATTCCCATAAAGTCGTTAATGAATTAACGAAAACCGCTTGACGCGGTTGTAGCGGCGCGCTATATTGAAAGCGTTAATCAATTAACGGATTGTCTTGAGGAAATGAAATGCCGCGTCCTGCGTCTGAAATGCTGACCGACCGCGAAGCCGAAATCATGGAAATCCTCTGGAATCTTGGTGAGGCGACCGCCGAGCAAGTTCGCGCAAGAATGCCCGATAGTCCGCACGATTCGACCGTTCGGACGCTGTTGCGCGTGCTCAAGGAAAAGGCTTACGTCCGCATCCGAGGGCGGCAGCCGGCGATTTATGTGCCGGTTGTGGCAAAACAGGTCGCGCAGCACAATGCGGCCCGGCGGCTGATTGATCGATTTTTTGGTGGGTCGGCGAACGATCTCGTTTTGCGGCTCCTCGAAGAGGAACACCTTTCGCCGGCGCAAATTGACCAACTCAAGAAGCGATTTTTAACGTAACGCCCCAAGGGAGACCCATCGTGACTCCATTCAATCCTCTTCACTTATTCAACTGGGCATCCGCCTTAAACTGGGCATCTGGCCCGGCCGATTGGGCACTTATCGCGACCGCCGGCGCGTCACTATTGCTTAAAGCGACGCTGGTTCTATTCGTCGTGCTAATCCTGGACTTCTTATTGCATCGCCGCTTTCCACTGTTCTGTTCCACGGTTTGGCACGCCGCGATATTGATGTTGGCGGCGTTGCCGATCGTCTGGTTTGGCATCCCAGCGGCGCGAGTTTCCACGGAAGCCGCCGTCGCTCCATCGAACGTTGCGACGGCCGAGCCTGAAATCGCGGCAGACGTGCCGGTGATTCAATTAGCACCGCGTACAGTACGTCCGTTTGTCGTTAAATCATCGCCCGAGATAAGTCCCATACCGGCCGAGCCGATGGTCGTTGCTTCGCCCGGTGTAGATCAAACGGTTTCCGCCGTTGGAGCGTTGATGCGGATGTGGCCCAGGTTCATGCCGGCGCTCGCAATCCTCTATTGCTGTGGCTCGATCGGGATGACGCTCCATTTGCTCGCATCGTGGATCGCAGTCCGGCGGTTGCGACGGTCGGCGCAACTGGTCACGAGCAATCTCTGGAGGTCGAAATTGGCCCAATGGCAGGGGCGTCTCGGTGTTGCGCGACCCGTCGAG
>JANXOJ010000713.1 GCA_025353625.1 Planctomycetota bacterium
GCCAAATAAACGCCATAGCTGGCCATCGAACGGGAGTAGTGGTCGCCGCACTCGATTTCGTTCCACGGATTCCGCCGCAACGGATGATAGCGGTCGTGAACGGCCCGAGCGATCGCTAGCCCCTGCTCGACCATCCCTTCCCAAATCATGTGCCCGGCCACTTGATACTCGAAGCCGTTCATGCACTCGTTGAAGTAATAGTCGAAGCCTTGCTGCAAGCGTGCCGCCTCGCCCTTGGGCCAAGAGCACATCAGCAACCCCGCCTCGCCCGCCATTGCGTACCAACGGCCCGGCTTGTGGGCCGCACGGAAGGGGCCGACATCCGGAGCGAAGTTGTACTTCCAGAGCGATGCCAGGGCCTGCTTGACGTTTTTTTCGGAAAGAATCCGCCCCAAGGCGACCTGAAACGCCCAACTTTGACCAAAGACCTGATCGATCTCGCAACCGTCGTGCGAACCGACGCTACGGGCGTGATCCTTGTCGGCAATCTGGTAGTAATACTCGCCGTTGAAAAGCTCGCGGTCGAGATTCACTCGACCGCGCTCGAATATCTCGCGAGTCGTCTTTGCGAAAGGTGCATCGCCGACTTCCTTGGCCATTTCCTCGCAAGCCCGCAACGCGGCCAAGTAGAGCGAACTTAGCCAGGCGACCTTGCCGAACCACGGTTGATCGAGCGTATTGTGCTGAGCACCTTCGACGAGTCCCTCGCCTTTGTCCATGTGGATGAGGCATTGCATGGCCAGCTTGATGCGCGGCCAAAGTTCTGTCAGCAGCGTAGAGTCGGTCGATATCTGGTATTCGCGATAGGCCCGGAGGATGCAACCCGCCTGACCGTCGACGGCCAGCCCGGCCCCTTCGCCGCGATGCTGGATCGCGCCGGTGCGTTTGTCCTGTGCGGTGCCAAAATCGGTTCGCTTGCGGAGGTCGCGTTCCAACTCGGGAAACAGTCGGGCGACGGCGTGGGCATAGTGCCAAACGTGCGTACAGGTGCCTTCGCAACAGCCGACCCCTTCCCAACCGTAAAACCGCCCGTTGGCGAAGCGATGGGAGGTGGAGGTCGCCAAGATCGACGTATTGAGCATCGTGCGATCGAGGAACCAGTAGGGGAGCGTGGAATCGTACCAGGTATCGTGCCAGAGCCGCGTTTGAGCGTGCAGTGCTTTGAAGTTTTCCGCCAGATGGTCGGCGACTGCGGCGGCCGACGGAAACCGCGTGGCATAGAATCGCCCGCCGTCCTTCAATTGCAACTGCGGGAAGTGCCACGTTACGACAAACGTGGCGGTAGCCTCCTGGCCCGCTTCGAGAGTCATCGAGCGGACCAACGCGCCGATGAGTTTTTTGCCGACGATTTGCTCGGCACGACCGGTCGCGGTCTTGGCGTTTTTATCGACCGCATCTTTGAAAATGGCCGCCGGTTGCGTAGCCGGTTCGGCGCGATCGCTTTCGATCGGATCGAGCAAGCCCAATGCCAAGGTTCCCAGGTCGTGATGAGCGTCGCCCTTGACCGGTCTGCGATCGGTGAAAACAATCGGTCCCACGCCGATATTGCCCCAAGGCCCCGTTGCCTTATCGACAATCTGCAAGCGAGCCACCTTGCCTTCGAGCTTTTGCGTATCGAAAAACGCGGCGTGCATTTGATTGTTGTTCGGCCCGGTCGCCGTCCGCACAACCTTGTTATCGATCAGCAGGTTGACGCACGTTTCTTTGGGGTGGTTGCCGCCGCCGATCCAAAAACTGATATAAGCCCGCTCGATCTTGAACTCTTTGCTGGTGAGTGTGCCGGTGTGGCCGTCCCTGGCTTCGACGCTATCGCCGGCGGCCGAGGCGTGCGAGTTGACGACGCGCGGCCCCTTCGTGCCGACATCGCCCTGATAGCTGGGGATGTCGGACTTCAAAATCGGCCCCTTGCCGAACGCATCGCCCGTGACGGTCCAGCCCTCGTAGGTCTCGTTTTGAAAATCCTCGAACGAAACGTCGGGCCGCGATTTCTCTACGATCGACTCGGCCGCGAGATCGCTATGGATCATCAGGAGTCCCGGCTTTCGCTGCACGTGGTTCCGCCGTTGGGCCGCATCGCCGGGGGCCGTGAAGAGGCCGACGGCATTTTCTAGCCAACCGGCCAAACGCACCTCGACCTTGACACCGCTCACGTTCTTGATCGTGTAACGCATCGCGGTTGCGGGCAGGCTTGAAGCGTTCGTATCGAGCGGCACGAAGGGCGAAAAGGCTTCCAGCGAAACGGCAACCGGCGATTGCGGATCGCGAAACTCGGCGTAGCCGATAGGGTATTCGCCGCAAAAGGTGATCTCGCTAAAGCCCGAACGATCGAGCGGCCGGACTTGCGATTGACCGCCGGAAATGACTTCAATCGCAAAGCCTTGCTCCAGCGGCGAAGATGGCACGGGTGGATGGGCGTAGTTGTGGTCGCCGGTGCCCATGGGCCGATTAAAAATATCCCAATGCCAAAGCTTGCCGTCGCCGCCCAGATAAAGCTGCCCCGCACACAGCCCGCCGATCGGCATGCCAATCTTTTCGAGTTCCTTGCCGCGATAGACCTCGCGCGTCCCCTTGGCCGTGAGCGACTTCACCCAGATGGGATCGAGCTTCTTATCCTCCGGCACGAGTTGGCCATGTTCCGCACCATCGAACGGCCCCGCCATCACCGGCGCAGCCGATACAGCCGCCGCTCCCAAGGCAACCGTCTTGATAAAGTCGCGGCGTTCGATCCCGCCGCAGGCACCGCCGGGACAGCAGGATTGAGTCGGCGCGGTCGTGGTCTCGCGATCGGATTGGATCATAATGTGTTCCTGGGAAGATCCCCCTTACTCCCCTAGCACGTCGTTCAGCACATCCTCATTGACGTAGATCGGCAGCACGGGATTGCACGTCACCGCCACGGCGATGGCATCCGAGGGGCGAGCGTCGACTTCGATCAATTCGCCCTGATGGCGGATTCGTAGGCGCGCAAAGTACGTGTGCTCCTTGAGCTCCGTGATGACCACATCCTGGAACTCGGCCCCCAGGTTTTCCACCACGCCAACGATTAGGTCGTGCGTCAACGGACGGGGGTATTCCTCGCCTTTCACACGACGGTTGATGCTGATGGCCTCGTACGGCCCGATCACAATGGGAAAGGTTCGCTCGCCATCGATTTCCTTGAGATAAATATATTGCTGGTCATTGACTTCGCTGATAATAATTCGCGACAGTTTCATTGCAATCGGCATGTCGGCATCCTTGGAATCGGGCGGGGGATGGCAAATAGAACTGGGCGAACGTGGCCCCCTCTCGACAGGGATATTATAACGCTTCCGGCGACGAAACGACTAGATGGGTAGAGATAGTACAAACTTCTCGCCGATCGGGCAAATTTGGACGTCGCTCCGCGAAAATGCCGGAACTTCGCACCGGTTCGTTCCGTTCTTTGGGCCGACATGCCGTTTGACAGAATCGCTAAATCCATTACAATCATCCTACATTGCCGAGTCTACGAGGGCAAGGTTGCCCCCGCATTGTAGCTCGGGAGTCGTGGAACTAATAGCAATGACTCCTCCACTTGCCCAATCTGGTAATCACGCCGACGCTCTGAGGGAAGCCTACTTCCGTCATGCGCGCGAGTTCCTGCACGCAAACGAAGGCCGCGATGAAGTTTGGCGTGCGGCGCGTGCCTGCCTCCATCAGCGGGGGTTTGACCTCAGGAAAATCGAGCATATTCCGGTTGGATTCTTTCCAGCCGCCGAGCCGATCTGGAACCTCCTTTTGCGCGACGGCTTTGCTGCCGACGAAGTCCGTGCGTCGAACCTGCTGGCCGATACGCGTCTGCCGGGGCGGCTGATGGGGCCAATCCGCGATCGCGAGAAACGGATCATCAGCTTTTGGGCCAAGTTGCCGCAACATCTCGAACGGACCTTGTTTCTGAGTACGCATTGGAAGGAAGAAGCGGCCATCTTCGGACTGGACGTGGCCTACCCGGCGGTATTGGCGGGGCACCAAGACTTGCTCGTGGTCGAAGATATTCTCGATGCGATGTATCTCCATAGTCACGGCCTGCCTAATGTGGCGGCGATTGGCAACCATCCGGCAGAGATGACGACCACGCGCTGGGAGCGGCTCGACGATTTGGGCATCCATCGCGTCACGCTATTGGTCGACAGTTTCCACGAGTCGCACGAGGCGGCCCTCGCGACGATTCAGCGGGCCGCACAGGCTTGTCGCGCCCCATCCGTGTACGTGCTGCCGCCATCGGTTCATCGCGCCGCATGGTTCTCCGACAAGCCTTCGCGCACGGCGAACGTGGAAGCACTCCAAACCGCGCTGGCATCGCATCGCATTCACGGATTTCACTACCTGGCACTGAGCATGGTGGCGTTGCACAAGAACGACGCGCCCTGGACCGATGCCGGCCGACGTGCGGTTCTGGCCGAGGCTCGAACGTTTTACGCCTCTGCCCATCAACGCAACGTGCCGCAACTTGAAGCCTTTTTCCTTCAGCCGCTTCTGGAAGCCTTGGGCCTGGGCCACGATGCCCGACATTCATGGCACGATGCCTGGCTGGAGGATGCGCCCTCGAGCAACGGAAGCCACGCGACGCAGAAGGATAAGGCATCCGATGCGGATATTGACAAGAGGGGGAAACTTCCTGCATCGGCTGAGGCAATGGACGAGGATTACCGGGTCATCGAAGTGCCCGAGCCGCCGCGCGCGTTGCGTGCCGTACCGCTCATTGCACCTCCAACGGAAGACGCATCGCTGCACCTCCGCAAGCCAGTTTCGGACGGTTACTGCGAATTCCACCAGTGCGAGCGAATCGTTTGCTTGTGTTGGGATTAGGTTATGCCCGCATTGGCTCCCAGGTGCCTCGTTTGGGACGGATGTCGTAACGCGGGATTCGCCATTTTGTAGCCGTTCACGGATTCTGAGATAGGCTGGGCCACGGAATCAGGGAGATCGCGGAAAACGGTGGGGAAGAGATCGCCGATCGGCGCCCGGACGGCAGCAGGGAAGGCGACGACGTGCCTGCGAGGTAGGCATGAAACGAGTCCAAAATAACTTGAAAAGCGGATCGACCCTGCCGGGCGTAAGTGG
>JANXOJ010000245.1 GCA_025353625.1 Planctomycetota bacterium
GCCACTACCCGGCCATCGACGTATTACCGAGCCTGAGCCGTTTGATGTCGGACATTACCACCGAGGAACACCGTCGCGCAGCGGTCGCCGTTCGCGGGCTGCTCGCCGCCTACCGCGATCACGAAGACTTGATCTCAATTGGTGCCTATCGACGCGGCGGCAACAAGACCGTCGATGCGGCGATCGACTTGCAAGACGATCTTAATGGCTTCCTCCGCCAGCGCGTCGATCAACCGTGCAGCGTCGATGAAGCCCGCCAGAGTTTGTTGCAACTTTTCCAGAAGGCGCAACAGCGGCTTGCCGCCGACGCGGGAGGTAATGCGTAATCGTGGCAACATTCAACTTCCGATTGACATCTTTGATGCGCTTGCGAGAATCGACGCGCGACGAATGTCGGGCCGCGCTGGCGGAAGCGTATCGCGTCGATGACGTGTTGCGGCAGAAAGTTGATCGGATCGCATGGGAACTCGAACACCTCAAGGATTTTTGTCGCATGAAGGCATCGCCCGGCACGGTCGATATCGACCGTTTGGTCGAGGCCCAACGCTACGAACTGGTCGCTCGGCAGCAACAGCGGCAGTTCGTCGCGCAGCGTGAATCGATAGCCGCGGAAATCGAGCGTCGCCGCCTTGCATTGATCGAGGCCGACCGCGAAGTCCGCGTGTTGGAGAAGCTCCGCGAGCGTCAGCTAGAACAGCACCGTAAGAGCGAAGAGCTGCGCGAAACGAAGCGGCTGGACGAAGTGGCCACTCAGCAGGTCTACCGCGAATCGTTGCGGGCCGTGGCGGAGGTAACGCACTGATGGGCAAGCTTCTGGGCGCGTTGATGTCGCTGATTGGCGCGGTGTGCGCGGCTACCGTTATCGCGGCCGTCGTGCTGTGGATGTATTACTCGAAAGCCTGGAACGTCAATCGCGAACACATGGTGCAAGCCCTCGCCATTTTGCAAGGGAAGAGCCCCGAATCGCTGATACCGCCGCCGCCGGTCAAGAAGGACAAGGAAGGCGAGCAGCCGGCCTACAATCAGATTCTTGAAGCCCGTGCGATGAAGGCTCGCGATTTAGAATTACGCGAGCAGGCCGTGCGAACAAACTTACAGCAATTGCAATCCGAATTGAACAAAATCGCCGATGAAAAGAACAGAGTGAAGCTTGTGAGCGAAGAATTCCAGTCGAAGCTCAACGCGTTGCAGAAGAGTTCGACTTCAACGGGCATGGCGATCAACCTGGTAACGTTGCAAACCTTGAAGCCCAAGGAAGCGAAGACCCAGATTGCGCAGATGCTCGAAAAGGGTGAGATGGACGACGTCGTGCGGATACTCTCCGACATGTCGGACAACAAGCGGGCAAAGCTCATTAGCGAATTCAAGACGAGCGGCGAAGCAGAACAGATTGGCGAAATCCTCCGCCGCATTCGCCAGGGACAGCCGACGGCTGCCGCATCCGAGGAAGCTGCAAGGAACATTCAACCGCCCAAAGGGCCGGGAACGTAACATGTCGTCACTCAGCGTCGACACAATGGCTCGATTAACTACCCAAGAGCTAACGCAATCAGAATCGGCAGCGAACAAGGCTGCGGAGTCGGATACGGCCATTTCGTTCGGCAACATTCTCCTTCAGGCACAGACCCAGCCTCGCCCAGCGGCGCGACCCACTGCGAGTCGCGATCGATCGCGCGAGAGCGAACGCGGATCTACCCCAGCGAACGACACGGCGCAGTCCCGGACGAGCGAACGTGCCGCGGTACGACCTGCCGAACGTCCGTCCCGCAAGACGGACGATCGTTCCAAAACTTTACCCGACTCCGCGAATGCTTCAAAACCACCAAAAGATAATTCGTCGCCCGGCGGATCGGCTTCCGACACCTCGCCTTCGCAATCGACCTCGCGCGATGCAGGGCAGGACTCCCAAGACGCAAGCGACCACAAGGACAAACTGGACCCGAAATCCAATACGACGGAAGATGCACTTCATAAGATTGAAATGGGCGATGTTGCCGGCGTAGTTGTCGACATTCATTCGGCCGTTACGAATCCATCCGCTAGCGAACCGACGACGGCCCCCCTTGCGGCAACACCGACGACGGCGATTGCCGGTAGCGCAACTTCGTCCCCATCCGTCCAGAACTCGACCGCGACCGCGAATACGACCGTTCCCCAATCGGCCGCAGTGGCAGCCACATCGGCGACAATTGCTCCCGTGGTAACGTCAACGACGGTTGCTCCCCAGCAAACAAAATCCGTGGACAACACGGGCACGCCGGGCGATGCGGCGGCGAAAGCGGACCAAACGGCCGCAGCGACGACAACTGCGGCTGCAACTCCCGACCCGACCACGTTGGCCCAAGTGCCGATCGTTGCGACAACATCTATCGCGACACTCGCCGGGCAAACCGAAACGGTTCTATCGCCGACGCGCTCGAAAACGTCTCTCCCGACAGAGGTCGTTGCGGCGACGAATGCAACGGCGACGTCCGATGCCGTTACCGCCTCCGCGATACAAGCCGCCGGCGAATCGCAAGCCCCCTCCACTGCCCGTCAACAGCTTACCACCGCGGCAGTCGATGCGATTACAAAAATTCAAGCCGATGACGCAGACGGCGCCGATGGCAAACAGGCCGCATCCTCGACCGGTGAACCCAACGCCTCGACGGCAGCCGGTTCGCAGCCGACTACTCCCCAGGGAACGCCGAGCAATGGCGCGCACGCTTCTGCGGCGAACGACGCCGGAGTCAGCCAGGCCGATCGCGTGCGCTTCGTGCAGCGCGTCGAGCAGGCGTTTCAAAGCGCGAATAGCAGCGGCGGCACGGTACGACTGCGGCTAAGCCCCGCCGAGCTCGGTGCGCTCAGCATCGAAATCAGAGTCAGCAAGGGCGAAATGACCGCGCGCGTTGAGGCCGATACGCCCGCCGCGCGAAACCTACTGATCGACAACCTTCCGGCACTGCGCGAGCGACTGGCCCAGCACGACATCAAGATACAGAGTTTCGATATCAACTTGTCCGACCGTTCGACGGGCGGTTCGGCGAACCAATCGCCGTATCAAAGCCCTTCGCAGCAAAATCCGAGCAACCCACCGGCGCGGATGCCGTTGCGTGGCGGCAGCAATCCATCGACGACGGAGGACAAGCCGGCGGCCCGTTCGGTCGCCGATGCCGGTCGATTGAACGTCGTCGTATAACCAATATAACCGCAACCAACTTTCACCCCAAATCCACGAAGGACTCGTCATGGCGACAACAGCTTCCGCAACATCGACCGCTTCCAATAGTAGCACGAGCACGGCAGCTAGTAGCAGCACCGGTTCGTCCGGCGCGGATCGCCTGCAATCCCTGAGCGTTCAAGACTTCACAAAAATGCTCATTGCCGAGTTGCAGAACCAGGATCCTTCGCAGCCGATGTCGAACACGGAGTTGCTCCAGCAGGTCAGCCAGATTCGTTCGATTTCTTCCAACGACCAACTCAATACAACGCTGCAATCGGTTCTCTTGGGGCAGAACCTATCGTCCGCGGGAACCCTAATCGGCCGAACGGTCAATGGACTCGATTCCAACGGGCAGCGCGTGAGCGGGCCGGTTACGTCGGTTTCCATATCGGGCAATTCATCGTCGCTGAATGTTGGCAATTCAAAAATTGACTTGGCCAACGTAACGTCCGTGTCCGCTACCAGCACCGGTGGCTAGTGTAGCGATTCCGTCAGATGGGGATTTATCCCCTGTTAGGGAGCGTCCCACCGTGGCGTTCCGATGTTCGCACCGCAAATGGGAACGGCACGGAAGCTCGTTCCAACGACAGCAACATAATTATACATCCTCACGTTCGCGGCTATGGACACTCCCGCGTTCCAAAGCCTCGAACCGAACCTTAATATCTTCCACAAAACGAGAAGGAGCAGCAAATCATGGGTCTAGCATCCGCCATGAGCACCGCCTTGACCGGACTGAGCGCGTCCGAAACGCAGATCGACGTCGTCGGTAACAACTTGGCCAACTCGAACACGGTCGGATTCAAGGCATCCGATGTGCTTTTCGCAACGCAATTCCTTCAAACCCAGGGCGTAGGCTCCTCGCCGACGACCAACGACGGCGGAACCAATCCCCGCCAGACAGGTCTGGGCGTGCAGGTTGCCCAGATCGCCCCCAATTTCTCGCAGGGAACGGTCTCCACGGCCAACAGCCCCACCGACCTAGCCATTCAAGGACAAGGCTTCTTCGTCGTTCAGGGGCAGAGTGGCCAACAGGTCTACACGCGCAATGGAACCTTCTCCACCAACTCTCAGAACCAACTCGTCACCGGCACCGGCAATCGTGTGATGGGATACGGGATCAATAACGAGTTTCAGATCGATACGACGCAACTTCAACCCCTGCAAATACCGCTAGGAACGGCAACCGTTGCCAAAGCAACATTAAGCGCGACGATGCAAGGCGCGCTGACGCCTAGCGGCGATATTGCCGACACGGCCGAAGTCATTCAAACCGGCGTCCTCACCGATGGAAGCAAGTCGTTTCCCCAAGTCGGTCCCACCACCGCGCTCGCCATCGATAATACAAACACTCCCCTTGCCGGCAATCTCAACGGCATTTACAAATACTTCGTGACTTTCGCCAATGGCAACGTCGAGAGCCGTCCACAGCCGCTGGCGGCGAATTCGCCGCTGCTGGTCAACAATCAGGTCGTGCTATCGAATATCCCCACCGATAACTCGGGCCAATGGCTGACGACGCGCATCTATCGCAGCGTCAACGATCAGCCCGGCGACACCAATCTCTATCGGATAACGGAATTGCCCACCACGACGACGGCGGCAAATTTCACCTACGCGGACAACACTACCGACGCCGCGATCCGCGCTGGCGCCCACATCATGAATCAGACCGGGCCGGCCGTGACCAACACCACGCTGTTGAAGGACGTGGTTGTTTTTAATGGATCGACCTATCAGAACGCCTTCCCAACGAACGGCACGCTGCAATTCACAGGCAACAAGGGGGGCAACACACTAACCGCACAGAGTCTGGCAGTGACGAACACCACGACGCTCAAGGACTTGGCCAACTTCCTGCAGGGTTCGTTAGGAATCCAACTCAGCCCCGGCACCGATCCCGCAAACGCAATTCCTTCCGATGCCGGCACGGGTCTGCCGCCGGGAGCCTCGATCACCGCG
>JANXOJ010000065.1 GCA_025353625.1 Planctomycetota bacterium
GCTGCTCCACGTCGCCGCGCTGCTCGTCGTTTTGATGGCGGTGCTTGGCCCCTGGTACGCGCGCAATTATCGCTACTGCGGGCAACCCTTCCTTTCAAAAACAGCCGGGCTGACCATGTGGGCTTCCATCTTTCGAGGTTCGCCCGACAACCGACTTGATCCCGCGATGCCGTTTGCCGATGCGCCCAAAACAAACGCTCTGCTTGCGCGACTGGAAGGCGTCGATTTGCGAAGCCATTGGGATGTGCTCCGCGCATTGCAAAAACAGCAAGTTAATCGTTCGGAGGCCAACGACCTTATGCAGGCGGTGAGTTTGGAGTCTATTCGGGCCTATCCGTGGCGATTTATCGATTCCCGTTTGCGGCGTTTTGTCTGGTTTTGGATCACTCCCAATGGCACCTACCGTCCGCAAACTCAGGGTTTTCATATGGGCCAGACGCGGGCCGATTCGCCGAATGAGGGCTGGGGGCTTCTATCGTCTGGCGATTACTGCGGCCAGGCCCATTGGCGGTGGGACGGTTATTACCGTGACGCTCAACTTAACTGGCTTTGGCTTCCAAATCCGTGGCTCTATCTTTCCGTGGCCGGCGCAGCCGCTTGCGGGTTGGTGGGCATCTACCGCAATCGTCGCCAACGACGTTTTGCTATAGGCTTTGGCTTGCTGCTCGTCTACTTTGGCGTAATGACCGCCATTGGTGCTCCGCCAGAATATCGATACCGTATGCCGCTGGAGCCGATCGTGATCGCCTCCCTCGCGCCGATGTTTGCGATCTTGCTAAGTGGCATCTGTTGCCCGGCGCAAGGCGTGGCGGCCGAAATTGAAACTATCTCAAAGGAGAAGTAGATATGACAACCGACCGTCGTGAAATGAAGCGTAGAAGCGGTGGGCAGCAACTGCTCGACTTCTTTTTCTTCCCCCTGCGCGCCGTGACGCTCTTCCACGACGACCGATGGGGGCTTTCCTGTCTCGCCTCCGAGCGATTCGACTATGTCGCGCGCGAGGTTCGCGGTCAGTGCCTCGATGTAGGCTGCGGACGTCACAATCGCTTCCTGATGGACTATCGCGGTGGCAATGGTCAAGGAATTGACATATTCGCCTATGAAGGCTTGGCCCCCGAAAACATCGTACCCGACCTCACGCAGTTGCCCTTTGCGGATGCGACGTTTGATTCGGTGACTTTCATCGCGAACTTGAATCACTGCCCGGAACCCGATCGCGACGCAGAACTTCGCGATAGCTGGCGCGTGCTCAAGCCGGGCGGGAACATCATTATTACCATGGGACACCCGGTCGCGGAAATCCTCGTACACAAACTCGTTTGGGCTTACGACAAGATCTTTCGCACGAATTATGACATGGACAACGAGCGCGGCATGCACGAGGATGAAGATTACTACCTTCTGGATGGCGAGATTCTCGATCGGCTTGCCCGCGCCAAGTTCGTAAAAGTTCGCAAGAAGTATTTTGTGACCCAGTGGGGATTGAATCACCTCTTCGTCGGCTGGAAGCCGGAAGACGAGGGGGCGGTTGTCGGTCGTGCGAATGCTGAAACACGGTAGCGAACGCCGATGCCACTCCGTTTTATTCCATGCGCTCACTTGCCGCGGACATTGCCAATATGACTGACGCCCTTGAACCGACTCAAACGCTTCCCCTGCCGCACGGGCTTTGGATCGTGATTGCCGCCTACAACGAGGAGAAGCGAATTGGGTTCGTTTTGGACGACCTTTTGAAGACGGTCAAGAATGTGGTCGTCGTCGATGACGGTTCGCACGATGATACAGCTGGCGAGGTGCTGAAGCGGCCCGCTTGGCTCGCGCGGCATAGCGTCAACTTGGGGCAGGGGGCCTCGCTGCAAACCGGGATAGCCTTTGCCTTGTCGCACAAGGCCGAATATATTATCACCTTCGACGCGGATGGCCAGCACTGCACCTCGGATATTCCCGTGCTGCTCGATTACCTTGCCCGTCACAGTGCCGATTTTGCATTAGGATCCCGTTTTCTAGGCGAGGCACAGGGCATCCCTTGGTCGCGCAAACTGATGCTGCGCATGGCGGTGCTCTTCACGCGGGTCTTGTCCGGCGTGGCCCTGACCGATGCCCACAATGGACTCCGCGCCATGACGCGCCGCGGCGCCGAGAAAATTCATCTCACCATGAACCGCATGGAACATGCCTCCGAAATAATCGATCAGGTCGCTCGCTCGGGATTGAAATATGTGGAAGTCCCCGTGACGATCCGCTATACGGCCGACAGCTTGGCGAAAGGGCAAAA
>JANXOJ010000100.1 GCA_025353625.1 Planctomycetota bacterium
GTTTGCCCGCCGTCGCGGCTATAGGCGATCTTGCGGAAGGGCTTTTCGTCGGCGCGGCGACTGTTGAGTTGCACGACACTATCCTGCAATTCAACCATCTGTACCTCGTTGACCATGCTGGTTGTCTGGCCTTTGGCATTCGTCGCACGGGCGTCGGGGGCGATGTCGCCAAGCTTCCAGCGGGCCCCGCGATCGTCGCTGTAAACCGCGCGAACGTCCCAAAAGGGACCGACGCGCTGGTTGAAAGGCACGATGATCCGGCCGCGATGCGAGCCGCGCTCCAGTTGGATGCCGATGCCGGGCCCGCTGGCGATGGTGATCGCATCGGCAGCCTTGGTCATCGTCGTGACATCCGTCAATCCCGACCAAGTGATGCCGTCATCGTCGCTGGTAAGGAGGTAGTTTTTGACGATGTTCGCCCCGGCAACACCCGGCTTGAGCTTGCCGTTAAACTCTTTGCCGCCAGCCGGGTACGATTGAACCATAGTCAGAATGCGTCCGGTCGATTGCTCCTGTACGACGCACGGGTTGTTGAGCGAGTTGGTGCCGTCGCGGGCGATGACCTGCAACGCGCCCCAGGTGTGGCCGCCATCGGTGCTTCGTTTCAAAATGATCCGATTTGCCGCCTGATCGGCGCGCGAGTTCCGCCCTTCGGCAAAGGCCAAGAGCGCGCCGCGTGCCGTGGCAAGAAGTGCCGGAATGCGGATCGAGGAGTAGCCCTCCATTCCTTCCGCAAAGACGACGGAAATGGCCGGATCGGCGTCAGCTCGAAGCGTCCGTACCAGGAGAATTGTAAACAAGAGTAGTCTTGCGCAGGCTGTAATGCGTTTCATGCTTTGCTCCAGTGGTGGAAGTCAAAGTTCTTCCCGATAAAATCCCGATCGTATCGCGGCGAGTAGCGGCTGTGCCCCGGACTTGGCTAGGTCTTGGTCCGGGGGCTATTTCAGCATTTTATATTATGCCATAAAATGGAAGCATTAAAACTGCTCGATGGACCCAACTACATGCGCCCGCGCGACAGAGATTCACTGCTATGACCAACCACTACCCGTGGGCTCGCTGGGGCGATTTGAATGCTTTCTTTGGGCTGATTCTCGACAATGTGGCCGTGATGCTCCTGATGTTGGTAATCATCACATCGGCCCACCCGAGCGATGAACATCGCTTTTCGCGGGAGTTTGTCTTTTCCCAGATGATCCCCGGCACGGCGTTGGGGGTGGTGGTTGGCGATCTGATCTATACTTGGCTGGCGTTCCGGCTGGCAAGGCGAACCGGTCGCAACGATGTAACGGCCATGCCGCTGGGCCTCGATACGCCAAGTACGATTGCCGTGAGTACGCTGATCCTGCTACCTTCGTTGGAATTTGGCACGAAGCAGTTCGGATACGATCGCGCTCAGGCGATGTTCTTTGCCTGGCATGTGGGGGCCGTGCTGCTGACCATCGTTGGCATTTGCAAATCAATCGTGGCCCCGTTGGGAAGTGCGGTACGAAAATGGGTTCCCCGCGCGGGCTTGCTGGGATCGCTAGCCGGCATCGCGTTGGCACTAATTGCTTTCGTGCCTTTGTGGCAGCATATCGCGTCGGTGCCGCTTTTGGGCCTGGTTACGTTGACGATGATTCTCATATTGCTCGTTGCCCATCATCCGCTTCCCTGGCGAATCCCCGGCGCGTTGGTTGCCGTAATCATCGGCGTGGCTCTCTTCGCACTATTCGGCAAAATCGGACCATTGCTGCACGTTCCGCTGGTGCCTTCCATCGCGCATCAAGAGACGGCCGCATGGCACCTGCCGGACTTTCTGCCGGAATTCACGCGAAATTGGGAGTGGTGGCAGCGGGTCTTCCATCATGCAATTGCCCAACTGCCGATCATGCTGCCCTTCGCACTGGCGACCATCGTCGGTGGCATCGACTGCACCGAGAGCGCCGCTGCGGCCGGCGACGAATACAACACGCGCAGCATTTTATTAACGGAAGGTTTGTCCTCCGTTCTGGCCGGACTCTGTGGCGGTGTGATCCAGAACACGCCCTATATTGGCCAGCCGGCCTACAAGGCGATGGGCGGACGCGCCGCGTATACGCTGGCAACTGCCATCTTTATCGGTCTCGCAGGCGGCTTGGGATGGTTCGCCCAACTTTTCGAGTACCTGCCGGAAGTGGTTTGCTTTCCGATCTTGGTTTTCGTCGGGCTGGAGATCGGATCGCAATCGTTTCGAGCAACGCCGACGCGGCACTACCCGGCATTGGCATTGGCAATTCTGCCCGCATTGGCTTACATGGCACTGATTCCGCTCGACATGGCGTTGGGACCCGATCGACAGCCGATGCCCTACGCGGCAGCGGTAATTCTCGCGCTCCGCTGTTTGGCGAGCGGGTTCATTGTCACGAGTCTGTTGTGGGCATCGGCCTTGGCGGCGATTCTCGATCGCAAGTTGGTTCGTGCGGCCGTGTTTTTACTGGTGGCCGCCGCGTGCAGTCTCGTGGGAGTGATCCATTCGCCTCTCGTGCCCGCCGTGATCGGGTGGCCGTGGGAAGTTTACGCCACAATGTCGAAGGCATCGCAAGTGCCTGAGATGCTTTGCCAATCGCCCTATCACTGGACCGGTGGGTATCTCATGGCAGCGGCCGTACTGATGCTGGTAGGGGCGATGTCGGTTCGCGAGGCAAGTAGCAGGCACGGAACGAACATCAGCCCGCCAATACCTGATCCAGATACGTCGGCACGTTGATTTGCAACCCAGACTTCACTTTGCCGCACAATTCCTCAGCATCCAATGCCAGCCACGGGCTGATCTCCACGGCAATGCCATCCGCCACCTCGACGCCCGCACCGCGCAGCCACTGCCGATGCAAATCGCAGATCTGAGCTTGCACCGACTCCGGCGTGTCCGCAGCGGCCCCCGACGCATTCTTGAGGGGCGCGAAGGCGGTCGCCGGATCGACCTCGACGACGATCGCGTTGCGGGCGTGCGGCATGAGGTCAAAAATGAATCGCTCGAACTTGATCGCGTTGGGCTTCGATGGCTCGACCCGCTGGTCCGCTGCGTCCACGTAGGCAACCTTTTTGTGGGCGAAGTGGAACGGCATCGAGTCGGCTTGGTCCGTTGCACGCACGAGGAAATCCAAATCGAAGACGTGGACGGCGATACTTCCGGCCCAAATCGCCAGCGTGCCGTCGGCTTTTCGCTTGTCGGCAACATCGTCCGGCAGGTCGCTATACTCGATCACCATCAGCCGACCATCGACGGCGACGACATTGCCGACCTTTTCCAGCCGATCGCGCTTGGCAATCACCTGGCTCGACATCTCCGATTGGGAGAGTGCGTGGTAGCCAATATATTCGGCACCGCAAATATCGACGAGCGGATTATCGACTTGGAAGTAGAACAAGTGGCGGATTCCGCGTCGTTGCGCATCGGCCATTGCGCCACTTTCCGAGAACGCCGCGAGCATTCCGCCGTGGCCGTTCGGACTTAGCGCCAGTTGACACGACGTCTCCAAAAGAAGCTTGCCGTTGGCCGCGTCGACCGCCGGCATCGTTCCCTGGCAGAATATATGCAAGTCTTCCGCAGCCATGCCGAAGCGGTCCTGTGCGGCCATGAAGGCCACGGTCTCTCGATGCGTGGCCGGGCTGGTCATTAGATAAAGCGGAATCCGCACACCATACCGCCTTGCCGTCGCTAGAATCTTTTCGATATGAATCTGGAACAGCGTGCGGCCTGAGACGGGGCCGATGGCGAACATCCCCTTGGGGTGGTCGAAGCCGAGCCGAGTTCCTTGCCCTCCCGCGACCAGAATCGCGCCAATTTCCCCTGCCGCGAGCGACTGTTGGCCGCGAGCTCGAGCATCGGCTGGTGAAAAGCGATTCTTTGTCGAGTCGAGTCGAAAGGCCGGCGGCTCGGCCGCTTTTGCCGCCAACTCGCGGTAGTTGTTCCGATCCTGCTGCGCGGCATGCAGCCGTTGGATCAACGCGAAATTGATGCCCCCTAGCTGCCGAGCCAACGATTCCCGTTGCGCGTTATTCAAACGTCCCCAGCCAGCCAGGAGATGTTCCTGCTTGAAGGGACGCAATCGCGCCAAAAGGTCGTCTCTGCCCACGACTACCAGCCCATGACCATGTTCGATTCAATGGCCTTGCGGGCGTGTTCCAAATCGGTGCCCGTGTTTTGCATGTAGAGCCGGATGGCGTGGATTTTATCGCCTTCGGCCTTGGACAAGCAATCGCGCGCGGTGGTGCAGGGGTCGACGCTCGTGGTCAGCCCAAGAGCCGCCTTTGAGATCACCCACGAATTGCGGGGACGCTTGGTGATCCGAACCGGATCCTCTTTGGGATAGTTCTCTCGGACAACACCGACGGCCGAATGCTCATCGTCAGCCCAGGTGATGATAATATGAGACGGAGTTTCAATTTCAAACAACGGCATGGGAGTAACAGCCTTTATACCAAGTGGATAGGCAGGAATACCGACTGGCGATTATACTCGATTGACACGGCAATTGTCTAGGCAGTGGAAAGGCAGGCTCGCAAAGCTTTATTTTTCAAATCGTGGATCGGGCTAGAGCGTGCAAGATTCGACGGAAATGGACCGGTTGCAATGGACGCCCGATTTCACAGAAGGTTGTTTAATTGGCAATCGGCTAAAAAAGATACTTTTCCTGTGCCGACAAACATCAAAGGCCGCCTCACAAGGGAGGATTGCTCGTTCCTGGTACCGTTGCGCTTGGGCATTTCACGTATTTTGCATTAGGGGGGGTAAGAAAACAAACGTGAGTTTTCGAAAACTTCGCCACCCCCGGTTTGACAGCACCAAACTGTGATATACAATGCCACTAATGACGAAGCCGCTGTTTCACCGCAATCTGGGCTGGTTTACCTAGACCGATTGGGGTGGTTTTTAGAGCGGGCGCATAGCTCAGTTGGTTAGAGC
>JANXOJ010000114.1 GCA_025353625.1 Planctomycetota bacterium
GCAAGACCGGCGAAGGCATCGGCATCATTGGCCAAGAAGAGGCCATTTCCGCCGAATGTGTGGCATTGCTGGTGAAGTAGTTGTCGGTCGTCCGAATCAAGCATTTTTTCATCCTTCATCCTTCATCCTTCATCCTTCATCCTTCATCCTTCATCCTTCCCATGATCCGCCTCTACAGCACCCTCTCCCGTTCCAAAGAACCGCTCGAAACCGTCCAGCCCGGCAAGGTTGGCATGTATCTCTGCGGACCGACCGTTTATAAGCCGAGCCACATCGGACACATGGTTGGCCCGGTGATTTTCGATGCGATCAAACGCTACCTGACCTACTCGGGCTACGAAGTCACGTTCGTCGTGAACATCACCGACGTGGACGACAAGCTCATTGCCGAGTCGAATGCGCGCGGCATGTCGATGGCCGCGTTGGCCGAGGAGATGACCGCCGACTATATGCGGAATATCAAGGCCCTGGGCGTTGATACCATCGACCACTTCCCCCGCTGTACCGACAATATCGATGAGATCATCGCCTTCACCAAGACGCTGATCGCCAAGCGGTTTGCCTACGAGTCGGACGGCGATGTCTACTTCGACGTGACCAAGGACCACGAATACGGCCGCTTGAGCAATCGCACCACGGAAGAAACGCAAGGCGAAGGGGGTAGCACCGCCGATCGGAAGCGCAACGCGGCCGATTTCGCGCTCTGGAAAACGGCCAAGCCGGGCGAGCCTTCGTGGCCCAGCCCTTGGGGTGCCGGGCGGCCGGGATGGCATATCGAGTGTTCGGCGATGAGCCGCCGCTTGTTGGGCGAAACGTTCGATATCCACGGCGGCGGGCTCGATTTGATCTTTCCGCACCACGAGAATGAAGTCGCCCAAAGCGAATGTTGTCACGGCAAGCCGATGGCCAAGTATTGGCTTCACAACGGACTGTTGCAAGCGGCCGATGAAGTCGGCAAGGTTGGCGGTCGGGCGACGCGGTCGGCAGCGGTCGATATCGAGGCCCAAATCGCCAACAAGGTCAGCAAATCGAAAGGTTCCGCCCCGTTCCGCGAATTGCTCCAGCAGTTCTCGGCGGAAACGATCCGCTTCTTCCTCTTGGCAACGCAATATCGCCGCCCCGTTGAGTACAGCGAGGCACGGCTCAAAGAAACGGAAGCCGCGCTCGATAACTTTTATCGCTTCTTCAAGCGTTACGAGCGCGTGACCGGCGCGAGCATCTACGCCATCATCCCGCCGCTCCGCCGCACGCAAGGCGACTTTGAACCCGGCGACTTGGAATCCGACACCGACTCGCTGCTCAAAGATGTAGTGCAGCATCGCACGCGCTTCCTCGACGCCATGGACGACGACATCAACACCGGCGGAGCGATGGGCGACGTCTTTGAACTGCTCCGCCGCTTGAACAAATTTATCGACGATGAAAAACTGGAAAAGCCGGAGGCCCAAACGCCCGCCAAGCTCGCATCGCTACGTCGCGGTGCGACCGTTTTCCGCGAGATGGGTGCCGTGATGGGCCTCTTCCGCGAGCCACCCGCCGAAAAACAATCCGGCGGCAACAACGAACTTGTCGGTAAGCTGATGGAGTTGATGTTGGAACTCAGGGCCGACGCTCGCAAGAAGAAAGACTTCGCCACCGCCGACCAAATCCGCAAACGGTTGACGGAAATCGGCGTTATCTTGGAAGATCGACCCGGGGGAACGGAATGGACGGTGAGTAACTCCCCTTCTCCGTAAGCGGGAGACGGGTAAAGGGGTGATGGCAGTTGCGAATTGGATGCGTTGGGGTGCTTGGAAAGGGGGAGGTGCATTGCGTATGGATCGTTCGACGAAAAATCGCCCCCTCGCCCCCGGCCCCTCTTCCGCGACGGGAGGGGGGAAAGTCGCCCCCTCCCGAATCCTCGGCATCGACCCGGGCTTGAACATCACCGGCTACGGAGTGCTGGATATTGGCGCGGGGCCGCCGCGATTGTGCGAGGCGGGCGTGGTTCGCGGTAAATCGCGCGGCTCGCTCACCGGCCGTTTGCTGGAAATTCATCGCGGTGTCGCCGATGTGATCGCCTCGCTCAAGCCGAACGTTATGGCGGTGGAACAGCTTTATTCGCACTACGCACGCCCCCGCACGGCCATCCTCATGGGCCATGCCCGAGGCGTGATCTGCTTGGCTGCCGCCGAGGCGGGCATCCCGGTAATCCACTATGCGGCAACGCAGGTCAAACGCATCCTCACGGGAGCGGGCCGAGCCGACAAGGCGCAGGTGCAGCGCGCCATCCAGCGCGAATTGCATCTGCCGCAACTCCCCGAGCCGGCCGATGTGGCCGATGCACTGGCCGTCGCGCTGTGCCACTTTTACTTGAAAGATAAACTGACTTGATTACCAAAATAACCGGTCAACTCGTCTCGCTCCACGACAACACGCTCGCACTGCGCATCGATGCCTTCGAGTACGAGGTGCTCATTCCCGAATTCACGCGGCGGCACCTGCAACAGCAGATTGGCCAGCCGATTACGCTGCATACGATCCAATACATGGAAGGCAATCCGGCACACGGCCGCATGACGCCGCGCTTGATCGGCTTCGCCAGCGAAGTGGAACGCGAATTTTTCGAGCTCTTTTGCTCCGTCGATGGCGTCGGCGTCCGCAAAGCCCTGCGAGCGATGGTCCGGCCCGTTCGAGAGGTGGCCACGGCGATTGAAGAACAAGACGCCAAAACCCTCTCGTCATTGCCGGGCATTGGCGCGGCAATGTCCGAACGGATCATCGCCAAGCTGCGCCGCAAAGTGCCCAAGTTTGCGCTCATGGTTGCCTCGAAGGAATCCCGCGAGGCCGATGTGGAATCGGACGTTGTGGCCGAGACCTACGAAGTTCTTCGCAAACTGGGCCACGCCGAAAGCGACGCCCGGCGGTTGCTCGATGCAGCTTTAGCCGCAAAGAAGAAGTACAATGATGTGCAGGATTTGTTGCAAGCAATTTATCAACAGACGCAGAAATAGAAAAAGGATGTAGGACGAACCGAGTTTCATCCTTCATCCTTCATCCCCCATGCCCCGCGAACCGATCTTACACCCCGAAGCCGCCCTGCCCGTCGATGAAGATCGCGATCTGCGCCCGCAGCGGATGCGCGACATGGTGGGGCAGCGCGACGTTCACGAGCGGCTGGGGATTGCCGTCGATGCGGCCTCGAAGCGCGGCGAGCCGTTGGGGCATATTCTGCTCGATGGTCCGCCTGGGCTAGGCAAGACAACGTTTGCCACCTGCATCCCGCGCGACATGGGCGTCAACGTGCAAATTGCCAGTGGTGCCACGTTGGCCGCTCCCAAGGACTTGCTTCCGTACTTGACGAACATCGAAGAGAATTCGGTGCTCTTCATCGATGAGATTCACCGCATGCCCAAGACGGTTGAGGAATTTCTTTACCCGGCGATGGAGGACTTCCGCATCGATATTACCTTGGGTGAAGGCGTCAACGCTCGAATTATCAATTTGCAACTCAAGCCATTCACGCTGATCGGGGCGACGACGCGCACCGGGCTGCTTTCTGCTCCCTTGCGCGATCGCTTCCAGTTGCGCGAACACCTCGATTTTTATAGCGTTGAAGAGCTATCGGAAATCGTTACGCGCAATATGCGGAAGCTGCGCGTCGATTTTGAGGGCGAAGCGGCGGGCGAAATCGCCCTGCGGAGCCGAGGCACGCCGCGCTTGGCCAATAACCGCTTGCGTTGGGTTCGCGATTTTGCCCTCAGTCGCGCCGACGGCCGCGTTTCGACTGCCATTGCCCGCTCCGCACTCGATATGCTCGGCATCGACCACTTGGGCCTGGACCCCCAGGATCGCAAATACCTGGAAACGATCGCCCGCGTCTTCGGCGGCGGGCCGGTGGGTGTCGAGGCCGTGGCGCACACACTGAATCTGGCCACCGACACGCTGGTGGATGAGGTGGAACCGTTTCTTCTGCGGACGGAGCTTGTCGTTCGCACGCCGCGCGGTCGCCGCCTGACGACGGCGGCATACGATCACCTGGGCATCCTTCCCCCCCCGCCCGGTGAGGCTAGCAACGCCGGCCAACGGCGGATGTTTTAGCCGCCGTACGCAACTTGCAAAGCGAGATACGTACATTCAATCGATGCAGTCACCCATAACCCGTTAGTATTATTGTCGCGAAGTGGACTTGGGATATAATAACGCATGGAGTCCCCCTCAGTCCGGCCACGGAGTTGGCCATTACCATAAAGGAGATTCGTATGTTGGCCATGACTGCCGGCTGCGAGTTGGAAGTGGAACGAGGCCCCGATTGGCTGCTCGTCAGCGTTCGGAGCTTCGAGCCTGGGTCCGCCTTCGCGGATCAACTGTTAGAATTGGCGGAAAACCATTTTATCTATCGGATTGTGCTGGAACTGCACCACCTCGATATTCTCGACGACGACACGATCGAGGCACTGGTGCATTTGAACCGCCACATCCACGAGCACGAAGGGGTGCTGCGCATTTGCGGCCTCTCGGTGCGAGATCGCAGGGCACTCGAACAACAGGGCCTGGCCGATCTCTGTCTGGCGTACGACACGCGCGACGAGGCCATCGAAGGGTGTTGCCGCTCGCGATTGCCGCGATAACCTTCTGCGCTGCAGCGACCTGTAAAACGGCCTCGCAAGGGGCCGTAGTCGTTTCTTGGACCCCTACGCATCCGTGGCTTGCCGAATCGCCTTCCAGTCTCTATCATCCTGGCATGTCACTCATCGCATTATCCGACGTCAATCTGGGCTTTCGCGGCCCTCCCGTGCTGGATCGAGCCAATCTAACCATTGAGCCGGGTGAGCGCGTATGCCTTTTGGGCCGTAACGGCACGGGCAAGACGACGCTCTTGCGATTGCTTCAAGGCAACCTGGATCCCGACAAAGGCGCGATCGTCCGACAACAGGGTCTGCGAACGGCAATGCTTCCGCAGCAAGTGCCGCTCGATCTTCACGGCTCGATCTTCGACGAGGTCAGCCGGGGGTTCGGACCCAAGGCGGAACTATTAGCGCGCTACCATCACCTGGCGAGTCGGCTAGCGAGCGAGGAGAGCGACGAACTTCATGCCGAATTGGGCCGCATCCAGCACCTCCTGGAAGCCGATGGCGGCTGGAATATGCACCAACAGATCGAGGCCGTCCTATCGAAGATGAGTCTTCCGCCGGACGCCGACGTGGCAACCCTTTCCGCCGGCATGAAACGCCGCGTGCTTCTGGCCAAGGCGGTCGTCGGCAGCCCGGACCTCTTGATTCTGGACGAGCCGACGAACCACCTCGATGTCGAAGCCATCCACTGGTTGGAAGATTTTCTGCTTCGATACGGCGGTGCGTTGCTGTTCGTAACGCACGATCGCGCCTTGCTCCGCAAAGTGGCCACCCGCATCGTGGAACTCGATCGCGGCCGGCTCACGAGTTGGTCGTGCGACTATGCAACCTATCTGAATCGTAAAGAGGCCGCATTGGAGGCCGAGAGCAAACAGAACGCCCTCTTCGACAAAAAGCTGGCCCAGGAAGAGGTCTGGATTCGCACCGGCATTAAAGCCCGCCGCACCCGCAACGAAGGCCGAGTCACCGCCTTGGAGAACTTACGCGACGTTCGCCGCGACCGTCGCGACCGCTCCGGCGACGTGAAAATGGAGATTCAAGAAGCAGACCGCACCGGCCGGCTCGTCATCGATGCGAAGAATCTCGATTTCCGTTATGAAAACCGTACCATCGTCCGCGATTTCTCCACGAAAATCATGCGCGGGGATCGCATTGGATTGATCGGTCCCAACGGCTCGGGCAAGACGACCCTCTTGCGGCTGCTGCTCGGCGAACTGACGCCGCAGGCGGGCACGATTCGCCACGGCACCAATCTGGAAGTTGCCTACTTCGATCAACTTCACGCCCAACTCGACGAGTCGAAGTCGGTGCGCGAGAACGTCCGCGACGGATCGGACTCGGTAACCATCAACGGCTGCACCCGGCATATCGTCGGTTACCTCGAAGACTTTCTTTTCACTTCGGAGCAGGCGAGTGCTCCCGTCGCACGCCTCTCGGGCGGCGAGCGGAATCGGTTGCTGCTAGCTCGGCTATTCACGAAGCCATCGAACGTGCTGGTCATGGACGAACCGACGAACGACCTCGACCTGGAGACGCTGGAACTGCTGGAAGACCTTTTGGGCGACTATGCGGGCACGCTGCTTCTGGTCAGTCACGACCGCGAGTTCCTCAACAACGTGGTCACCAGTACGCTGGTTCTGGAAGGCGACGGCCGCATCAAGGAATATGCGGGCGGCTACGACGATTGGCTCCAACAACGCCCGGAAATTCTCCCTCCGACCGCCAAGCCTTCAACCGCTAGGCCGGAGCCGAAGCAGCAGTCGCTGTCGCGCGGCCGGCGTCTATCGTACAAAGAGCAGCGCGAGCGAGAAGCCTTGCCGCAGCGGATCGAAACCTTGGAAGCGGAACTTGGTGAGTTGCATCGAGCGATGGCCGACCCGGCCTTCTACCGCAAGCCGTCCGCCGAAATTGTCGGCGTCAATAGCCGTCTTCAGTCGCTCGAAGCGGATGTTGCGGAGGCGTATCGGCGATGGGAGGAATTGGAAGCGAACCCGTCGTGAGACATTGTCGATTAAAAATCCCGAAATGGAAGTCCGTGCGTCCACGCCAAATTTCCGCGATCCCTATTTCCGTGATTTCAAAAACGACGCGCCGCTAGCAAATCGCGTCTGCCATGAGGCGTGTTCCCGTCGCGTTTCGCTGCTATAATGTGTCACCATGTCGCTAATCGAAATAACAAAACTTGCCAAGTCCTACAGCGTTTTCCAGAAAAAAGAGGGGCTGGGGGCCTCGGTCCGCGGGCTGTTTAGCCGCAGCTATAAGACCATTGAGGCGGTGCGCGGCATCGATCTGACCGTCGAGGCGGGCGAGTTCGTGGCCTTTCTGGGGCCAAATGGAGCGGGCAAAACGACCACGCTCAAGCTTCTTTCCGGCGTTCTCACCCCCACCACCGGCACGGCGACCGTGATGGGACACGTGCCCTGGAAACGCGAGAACGCCTATCGCCGCCGCTTTGCCCTGGTGATGGGCCAGAAAAATCAACTCTGGTGGGATTTACCGGCTGCCGAGTCGTTCCGCCTGCATCAGCACATCTACAATATCGACCCGCAGGAGTTTCAAAAGACGCGCGACGGACTGGCCGAGATGCTCGATGTTGCCAGGCTCTTGAGCCAGCCGGTTCGCGAGTTGTCGCTGGGCGAGCGGATGAAGATGGAACTGATTGCCGCATTGCTGCACGGCCCGGAGGTCTTGTTCCTCGACGAGCCGACGATCGGCCTCGACGTGGTGGCCCAGCACAACATCCAGACCTTCCTGAAACAGTATCAGCAGGACCGCAAGGTGACGATCTTGCTGACGAGCCACTACATGAAAGACGTGATGGCCCTCTGCCGCCGCGTGGTGATTATCGCCCAAGGGCGGATCATTTACGACGGCTCGCTGGAAGGCATCTTGGACCGTTTCGGGGGCCTGAAGGTGATCTCCCTGCTCGTCGCCGACGGCCAGATGCCCGACGATTTGAGCCGTTATGGAGAAGTTTTGAAGATCGAGCCGCCGCGGGCGAAGTTGCGCGTCGAGCGGAGCAAGGTGACGGAGGTTCTCGCCGCCATATTATCCCGCTACGCGATCGACGATGTAAGCGTGGAAGACCCGCCGCTGGAGGAGATTATTGCGAAAGTGTTTAGCGACAATCGGGAAGAGGTAGTGGGTGGTTCGTCGTGAGTTGTCGATTGTCCGTTGTCCGTTTCGAGCAGGCTATTTCATCCTTCATTCCTGAACCCCGAACCCTGAACTTTCCCCGCCACCATGTTTGCTCGCGTTAATCTTTACTACACCGTTCTCCGCATCAGCATCGCCGAGCGGCTCGTTTACCGGGTCGATTTCGCGTTGGGGACGCTCATGCGCTTTCTGCCGATTGTGACGCAGATATTTCTGTGGGATGCGGTTTTCCAAGGCATGTCCGGCGGCATCAAGACCATTGCCGGATACAACAATCACGAGATGATCGCCTACTACCTATTGACCATGGTCGGTCGTGCGTTCTCCTCCATGCCCGGTTTGGCATCGAGCATCGCCCGCGACATCCGCGACGGCACGATCAAGAAGTACCTCCTGCAACCGATCGACATGCTGAGCTTCATCTTGATGAGCCGGCTTGCACACAAGTTGGTTTACTACGCCGTGGCCGTCTTTCCGTTTGCCCTGGTCTTTTGGCTCTGCCGCGATTTCTTCAAGGGTTGGCCCGACGCAGGGACGATCCTGGCCTTCATTGCCTCGCTATTGATGTCGTTCCTGCTCGGTTTCTTCATGGAGGCGACGCTGGGGATGATCGGATTCTGGTTCCTGGAAGTCAGTTCGCTGCTGTTTGTATACATGCTGGTAAGTTTCTTTTTCTCGGGCCAGATGTTCCCCCCGGACATCATGCCGTACCCGTGGCCGCAGGTGTTGAAGATCATTCCCCTGCAATATCTGGCCTATTTCCCGACGGCCGTGTTCTTGCAGAAAGTCACCGGGGCGGAGTTGGCATGGGGCTTGGCGGCCGAGGCATTTTGGGTCGTCTTCTTTTTCTTCTCCGCCAGGACGATGTTTCACTACGGCTTGAAGCGCTATAGCGCGTATGGAGGATGATGGGCCCATGAGCAATATCACAACCTACTGGCGCGTCTTTCGGACCTTCGCGCGGAACAGTCTGATTCGCGACATGACGTTTCGCAGCAACTTTATCATCGACTCCATCAGTTCGCTGGCCTGGGTCTTCCTCAACGTCGTTTTGTATTTGCAGGTATTCCGCTTCACGAATTCGATCGGCGACCATACCGGCTGGGGGCGATACGAATTCTACGCCTTCTTTTCCACAGGGCTGATCGTGAACGCCCTGGCGCAAATGTTTTTCATGACGAACATCGACGAATTCACCGACCTGATCCGCACCGGCGGGCTCGACTTTCTGCTGCTCAAGCCGATCGATACGCAGTTCATGATTTCGCTCCGCCGCATCGAATGGTCGTCGCTGTCGAATCTTGCCGCGGGAATCATCGTCCTGGTTTACTCCATGACGCGACTCCCTCACCTGCCGGGCATGGGGCAATGCGTGCTCTATGGGGTCTACCTCATCTGCGGCGTGGCGATCTATTACAGCCTCATGATTACGCTGGGGGCCTCGACGGTTTGGATGGGTCGCAACCTAACGCTTTATGATTTCTGGTTCTACATCACAACATTTTCGCGCTACCCGATGGAGATCTACACGGGTCAATTAGGCCGTCCGCTGCGATTTGCCTTCACGTTCATCATTCCGGTACTAATCGTCGTAAACATCCCCGCCCGCTTGATGGTCCGGCCGCTGGAATCGCAGAATGGGTGGCTGGCCGGCTTCGCACTTCTGGCGACAGCCGCTAGCGTAGCCGCATCGCGGTGGGTCTTTCTGAAGGCGTTGGCCGGTTATCGCAGCGCAAGTAGTTAGAGGCCATCAGCTTAAAGATCGGAGGGTGCGCGACGCAAACGACCGGTGAACGGCACGGCAAACGCGATCTCTGCGTAGACATGACAGTTTAAATAGAGTTGCTCCCGGTGGGGTTTTCGCTTCTAACTACCACCAACGTACTCATCTCGCTCCGCGAGATGCCAGTCATCTCGCGGAGCGAGATGAGTACGTTGGAGGCGAACGGGAGATTGAACTTCGCAAACTCCTCGGCCGCTTCCTCGATGTCTGCAACGCCACCAGCTAATGGCTGGCATCGCTCTGGGATGCACCCGCTCGGTAAATTTAGGGTCGTTCCGCTCTTGGCGAAAATCGCGATTCTCGTATAATCAGGCTTTCCAAGGAGGGGATTATGCGAGCGATTGCGATTATGAACCAGAAGGGTGGCGTTGGAAAAACGACCACCGCCGTCAATATTGGTGCCGCATTGGCCGAAACCGGCTTGCGGATTTGCCTGATCGATCTCGATCCCCAAGCCCATGCCTCGCTGCATCTGGGCATCGAACCGCTTTCGGACCAGCTGTCGATCTACGACGTACTGACCGGGCCGACAAAGCTTTCCGAGGTTCGTCGGCAGATTTCCGAGAACCTTTGGGTGGTCCCGTCCACGCTCGATCTGGCTGCCGCCGATCTCGAACTGGCCGGCGTCGTCGGTCGCGAAATGATCCTCCGCGATAAACTCAACGCCGAGGAGCAGCCCTACGATTACTTGCTCATCGATTGTCCGCCGTCGCTGGGCGTGCTGACGCTGAACGCTTTGGTAGCGGTCGATGAGGTCTTCATCCCACTGCAACCGCACTTCCTGGCACTGCACGGGCTGAGCAAGCTGCTGGAAACGATCGATCTGGTTTCGGCCCGCTTGAATTCGCGCCTAAAGATCAGCGGCGTCGTGTTGTGCATGTACGACGTCAACACGCGACTGGCCAGCGAGGTGAGTGCCAACGTCGATCAATTTTTTCGCGCGGAGCGGGAGAAAACCTCGCCTTGGTCCGGTGCCCAAACCTTTCAGACCCGCATCCGCCGCAACGTGAGGCTGGCGGAGGCCCCCAGCTTCGGGCAATCGATCTTCCAATACTCGCCCGACTCGCACGGGGCGGAGGATTATCGTAGGCTGGCGGAAGAAGTTCTGGGCGTAAAGCCGTAGCCTTGCCACCAGCCGTTCGCTACGATCGTTACGGCCATATCCATCGGACTTACCCTCCCCGACCGCATTGCGATTGCAGAGCTAATTGCTCGCAATTCTGTTACTCTCAGCGGTAATCTATACCAATTCTCGCGAACCTAGCGGTCGTTCTTTCCAAGGCCGCGAAACACCGGCATCTCGCGTCTTTCGGTTCCATATCTGCCACATTTGCCGCTTGCGCAACGGCTTTATTCCGCTTGTGCTGAATAGCCCCAACAAGCGCGGCGAACGGCATTTGTGCTTCGCAACAGCCGAGCCGATTGATGCGCCCGCCAATTGGGAAATAGCCCGTTTGAGAGACGATTGATCGAATCCCGGATAAGCCTTTCGACGATCCGTCTTGTGGAGTGGTAACGGAGTAACGAACCTGCTTGAGAAAGCGAAGGCCACGGTAAACGTACCGTGCCTGACACAGCAATCTCGGTAGGTTCAAAGGATTGGCAAGCCATTCGGAAAGGAAGCAGCCAAATGAACATTATTCGCTTTGGAGTTTTTAGTGCTTTTGTCGGTTGGAGTGCAACCGCAGTGCAAGCACAGTCGGGATTGTACGGTTCGCCGGAAGCGATTCCGATGAATCAAGCAGGAGGATACGTCGTTCAGACCGCTTACCAAGGAGGCGCGCCGGGGCCGCAGTTGGCACCCAACACCGCTTCCAACGTCAGCTACGGGGCACCGCAGGCCGCCCCGGAAAGTTCCTCGACCGTGGCCGAGATGCTCAGCGAGCCGTCGCCCTGCAAGCAAGGTGCGACGAACGAGGGCCAAAGCCCCTGTGCCGTAATGCCGTCCGGCGGCTATATGTGCCAAGGGGCCAACGGCGACGAAGGCGGCTGTGGCGGAAATTGCTGCCAGCCGTGGTACGTTAATATGCGGGCACTCTACATGACCCGCGACAAGCCGAACAAGGTCTTCACCTCGGCGACGCAGGCCGCTCAGGTCAATCAGGGTTCGTTCACCGACGTTCCTTGGACCTGGGGTGGTGAAGTCACGATCGGCCGCCGCTTTGGTTGCGGTTGCGATTGGGCCCTTGAGGGCACCTATTGGGGCCTCGGCCAGGGTGACAGCGACGGTGGTCCCGGCATCCCAGGCCCCTACGTCACGCCGATGACCTTCGGCCTGACCGATATGCTCGGCACGACCGGCGGTGCCGGCACCGGCGGTGCGCAGACTGCCAACCAGTGGTTCGACGGTTCGCCCGACCACCACATCTTCCGCACCTTTGAGGTTCAGAACGTGGAAGCGAACCTATTGCGAACCAATATCTGTGGCTGCGAGTGCAGCTGCGCCAGCGTCGACTTTTTGATGGGCGTTCGCTGGTTCCGCTTCCGCGACACGTTTGAATTGGAAGCCACACGTGCCGCCGACGGCAGTGCTTATGCCGGCGATGAAATCTGCTTGCACGACAACATCACCAACGATCTTGTCGGCTTCCAGATGGGCTTCAACGCCAACTACCGCTTTGCCGATTGCTGGAAGGTCTTTTTGACCCCCAAGTTCGGCATCTACAACAACCACATGAACCTGGACTACAACCTGTATGCCACCAGCAAAGCCACGGGCACCCAGTACCAGGGTTCATCGCAGACGTATGCCAACCCGAACTACCCCGTGCATACCTCGGCGGACGGATTCTCCTTCCTGACCCAGGTTGACCTGGGACTGGATTGGCAGATTACCCGGCACATTTCCGCCGAGGCCGGCTACCGCGTGGTAGCGGCCACGGGCATTGGGCTGTCGGACAATCAGGTTCCGTACTTTGGCAACGATACGCAAGCCATTGGCGATATCGACCACAACGGCAGCTTGGTGGTACACGGTCTGTTCACAGGACTGTCGATTACCTGGTAAGCTTTCTTCCGAGAAAGTTCCATTCCGGGGGCGGCCGCGTTGCAAAACGCGGCTGCCCTTTGGTCTTTTGGGGCTCCCTGTTTTCCGAAATGGGACGGATCGCGATGACGAGGTGGATCATGCACGAAGCAGAAGGCAAAATCAAATCCGGTCGCAGTGGAGTGAATGGTTCGTTCTCAGTACTTCACAAACGGCCCGCTTAGAACGCGCTGGACGGGACACCCCTCAATGGTGTCGGGAATCGCCGCACCGGCATCCGGCTGCGTGGAGTCAAGATGGACGGCAAGGAAGAATCCGCCGTGGCCGTCCTTCTCGACGCCAACGCCACAGACTCCCGGCTGTTGCATCAGCCCGATCGAATGTCTGCTCTTGACCTGTTTGACTTCTTGTTCGGTTGCCATGGCCTGGAATTTTGCTCGCTTTACGCCAGTGTCACGTTCAACGCTTGCAGCACATCGCCGATATGGTTGGCAATGGTATGACTGCTTGATCCGCCGAATAGCAACCCGACCGCCTTGTTCGTACCGCGTTGTAGAATAAGCGATCCGGAGTCTCCCGCCGCACTGAAAGAGGTATTACTGCTCCCGACGATGATGATTTGTCCTTGGAAGGTAAAGTTGCCCGTCTCATATCCGACCGTCACGTCGGTATCGATGCTCTTCACATTCCCAACGGTGTAACTGGTGGTTCGTCCGAACTTGTGTACTGCCATGTCGATCGCCGCATCGTCCGCGCCCGTCGGTGCGCCGATGTGCAGCACGTCGTTGCTGACCAAACTATTGCTCGTCACCTTGGCGATAGCGCAATCGACCTTATTGCCTGCGGCACTCAGGTCAATGAATTTCGTCAACGCGGCGATTTTGTCGGTACTTGCGTTGCCGCCATCGAGCAATCCCGCCTGAAAAATCGGTGCTCCGAGCGGCAGACGGCCCTCATCGGCCAGAACATGGTTATTGCTCAGGATATAACGTCCGGCCCCGTCTTTCACCACCGCGCCGAATGTCCCCGCCATTAAGAATTGGTTGCCCGGATCCTGGAATCCTACCGAACATCCCGGCTGGGCGGGCCGCATGTTCGATTTTGGATTGGGCATGCTGGCTGCGGCAAACCGGCGAAACAGGCCGGTTTCCTCCACATCGACCGGCAGCCCATTGATGTTCTTCGGCAACAAGGTCTTCTTAGAGAGCTCACGCTCCGCGTATTTGACGCGAACATAGAACTTCACCGCCATGACGCCGGTCGGCTTGCCATCAACGATCTGTTCGCCGATGCCGACGCCAACGACGTTTTGGTCCGGCGCGACGCTTGAAGCGGCTGCAAATGCCCGAAAAGCCTCCACCCGCGGGGCCTTCAAGAGCCGCTGCGACCATTCTTTCTTAGCACTTTTAAGATCGCTAAGTTTCGCATTGAACAGTGTAACGCTCGATTTACTTATGTTTTTCTCGATTTTTTTCTTGGCCATTTTTTCTCTTTCCAAGTGCAAACCCAATCGTACCCAACGCTCATATTTTTGCCATGAGTGCGGATCGTGTCAAGTAGCTCTGCAAAGGAATTCCGATCGAACGCGATGACCTAGCAGAGCATGGAAACCATCATCCATGTCTCGATGCCAAAAACAATATCGGCGACGATCCCTTGTCGGCTACCAGCCTTTATCCCCCTACGAGATGCCTTCCGGTTCCGTGCAGCCTAGCGAACGAAAGGCGAATGGGGCACAATTCCTGCTGCCCCATTGAATGTGGCAGGTTGCGTCGTCGGCGGGACCGCGACGGGATTTTCCAGGGGAGATTGCCACGAGACGGGCTGGGTTTCGGCCCAGCGTTGGGCGTTCACTCCATTCGTCCACGGATCGGATGCCGGCAGGCGGTGGGCTTGCGGATCGGCCGGCAGGCGGTCCATTGGCAGCAGCGGCGGGGTCGGAGGCGAGGTTGGCTCAACGGGCTTTGCAGCGGAATCGCCGGGGGGAATATCGTTCGGCCCCGGAGCCGGCTGCATCGTTTGCTGAGGGGCCGTGCCCTGGCTTACAATCGGCGGCTTTCTCAGGACGAAGTCGGTGCGACGCGCTCGACCGCGGAGCCGCTCGCGCTGCGCCGCATCTTTATATGCCTTCGCCGGCCAGGGGCCTTCGGCCAGGGCGATATCGCAGTATTCCAACAGCGAACCCTTCTCGAACTGCACGTTCCGTACGGCCAACGCATAGTCAACGCGGGCCTGGAAGTAGTTCGATAGAGCCTCGGTGTAGCGGCGGTGGGCATCGAGCACGACAAACAGTTCGGCTTTGTCTGCCTCATAGGCGGCACGGAGGGCCTTGAGTTGGTCGCGTGCGGCGATGGTCCGGTTGATGCTCGTTTGCAAGACGAGGAAGGCCCTGCCCACCTGATCGACCGCACCGGTGAGGTTGTTCAAAACCTGAAGCTCCTGCTCGCGGAGTACGGCTCGGGACTGGGCTAGGCGCAATTCCGCGTTGCGGACGCCGGCATGGGCCTGGCGGAAACCGATCGGCATGGAAAATTCGAGGCCAAGTTGCCACTCGGGAAAGTCGCCATTGACGAGGCTGCGATAGGCGTTGTCGAATGGATCGCCCGGGGCGCGGGCTGTGTTGAGCAGGTCGTGGCCAAAGCCACGCACGCCGTAACGCCCCACGAAATCGAGATTCGGCCGCAGAAAATTATTGCTGGCGATCATTTCCAGTTCGCGGGCTTTGACGACCCAACGCTGGCGGCGAAGCTCTTCGCGATTGCAGAGGGCCTGCGTTGAAAGTTCGGGCCAGTCGAACGTCACATAGCAAATCGGCGGCTCGTCGCTGGGCCGAATCAGGCGGCCGTCGGTCGGCGGCAGGCCCATCAACAGACGCAGTTTGCGCTCCGCCGTATGGACGCCGGGCAAGCCGCGAAACGTGCCGGACGTGCTACCGTTGTTGGTGCGCGTACCTTCCAGTTCGCGGCCCACAAGTGCGTTCTGAACCTCTTCCTCAAACTGAAAGTATTGTTCGCGAGCTTGCGCCTCTTTGTCGGTTTCACCGCCGCGCCGATTGGCTTGATGCAAGGCGTTGATATTGCGCCAAGTTTCCAAAGCTTCGTCGCGGGCCTTGATCTTGGCATCCAAATCGCGATAGGCAAAATATAGATCCCAATAGGCGTTCTCAAGATTGCTGACAAAATCGCGAAGGCCAATCTGGAACTCGGTCAAGCTTACGTCGGTCTTCAAGCGGGCAATCAGCACGCCGTTATAGACGCCGGGCCGCGCACCGGGACCGGCAATGCGATTGAACTCAACGCCGCTGCCTTGCAAAAAAGGATGCCGCACTTGGGCTTCCAATAAGGTATCGTAGGCCCCGCCCGTGAATTGATTCGCCAGATTATTGTCTTGGTTGTAGTCGACGGCGTGCCGCACGGAGAACTGATCGCCGGTCACGGCTCGCTTGCTGATCTGCGCTTCCAGCGTATCGTATTGCTGAGCGAAAAAGCCATTCACGCCGACGAGCCGATTGTTGAATTCCTGGTCGTTCTTCTGGAAGAAAAGGCTCGTGGATAGCTGCGCGTCGAACGCGCTCAGCGCGGCCTCGGTGCCATACTGCGGATCGCTCTCCTGCACGGCAACCCAGTAGGTCGTCGGCACGGTTTCCGGAGCTCGTAGGAGCGTGCCGCCCAAATCCTGCAAGACGCGAGCGTGCGACATCGCATACTCGACCGCTTCCAGCAAGCTCATGTCCCAATACTCAACCGGGCCTGCATTGCGAACATCGGCCGGTCCAGGCATGTGGGCAAGACTTTCGTCAATCGGGGCAGGGACCGTGGGCGTCTCGACCTGCGTGGCCATCGCCGTGTAGTGCGAAATGCCCGCCGAAGCGTCGTCCGCCAGTTTTTGCGCGGCGCAGCCCGATAGGATCGCGCAGCCCGATAGGACCGCGACGGACAAAGGGCTTCCCCAAAAGTAATTGGCCGAATTTCGATTCATGCTTACATGGCCCCTGACCGGCCTTGCCCCCGCACTGCAAACGTCCTGTAATCGTCACAGGTGGAATCTTCGCTATCCTTTACCTAATCGGCACGCGGTTCATTCGACCTGACTTGCTTTTCTGTTAAAATCGAAGGAATTCGACGTTTAGCCGTCGGTTGAAAATCGCGCATTTTCCAGGAACTCCCAGACTACCCATGTCCACCAATTCCGCACAGCGAGAACTCGAGCCTTTTGATGAGGCATGGCGTGAACTCGATGACTTGGTCAATGAAATTGCCAAGCTATCAAAGTCCAACGTGCCGAAGGGCGAGTTCTATGCCAAAGCCATCGAAGCAGTGATGCACGGGCTCAAGGCCGCTGGGGCTGCGCTGTGGATTTGCTCCACGGCGAAGAAGGCCCAGCTTGCCTATCAAGTGCTTCCGCCAAATCTATGGCCCGGCGATACCCAATCACTCCGCCCGCGACTCATCGAGCTCGTCTTAGAAACGGGCCGAGCCGGCATTCTGCCGCCGCGCTGCCCGCCGACCGTCGATCCCCGTGCGGTCAATCCAACGGACTACCTGCTGATCGTCTGCCCGTGGGTTGTCGAGGACGAAGTCTCCGGCGTGATCGAGGTGTTAGCGAGCCGGGAGGCGAACGCGGAAGTTCAAACGGGCTACGTGCGATACCTGGAAGCGATTGGCGAACTGCTTGCCGATCACGAGCAGACTGGGCAGCTTCACAACTTTCGCAGTCGCCTGCAAGAGCGGCGGCGGTTCGATCAGCTTTGCGAGTCGCTCCACGACAGCGTTGACTTGCGGACGACCGCATATACGATCGCCAACGAAGGCCGGCAGTTCCTGGGCTGCGACCGCGTCAGCGTGCTGTTGAAACGCGATGCTCGCTACCGGTTGCTGGCCATTAGCGGCGTCGATACGTTCCATCGCCGTGCTCGCGTGGTGGGTATGGCGGAGCAGTTGTGCAAGGCCGTCGGTGCGATGGACGAACCGTTGTGGCATCCGGCCCCCGACGACACATTGCCGCCGCAGATTGAAACACTTTTGAGCGCGTATGTCGATGAAACGCACGCGAGTTCTCTTGCCGTCTTGCCGTTAAAGGTGCCGCCACGGGAAGGCGATCGTCGAGCCGATAACCTTGTTGGCGCGATGGTGATTGAGCGTTTCTACGGCGGGTTCGACGACCGCCAGCGGGAGAGCACGGCACCGTTGTGCCTGCATTCCGCATTAGCCTTGCGTAATGCCCGCGAATTGGACGATCTGCCGCTGTCCGGCGTTTTGCGCAAAGCCCGTTGGCTGCGCGGCAATCGGCGGCCGATAAAGATCGGGCTGGTGCTGCTTGGTTTGGCGGCGGTGCTGGTCGTACTAATTTTCGTGCCGGCCGACTTGCAGATTGCCGCGCGCGGCGAGCTGCAGCCGCGACGGATGCAAGATGTTTTCGCGCGAACCGACGGACTGGTTACTGAGATTCAAGCCCAACACGGGCAACATGTGGCAGCGGATCAGCTTTTGGCCGTGCTGCGCCATCCGCAACTCGACCTCGAATTCAAGCAAGTCCTTGGCGAGTTGCAAACGTCGCGCAAACGGCTCTCTTCGCTCGAGGCCGAACGGGTTCAGACGCCGCGCGACACCGACGAACAGCGTCGGCAGGTTTCGCTCTTGGCCGCGCAGGGCGAGGAACTGCGCGAGATGATCCGCGGCCTCGAAGCCCAGTACGGTATCCTCCAGCAAAAGCAGAAGGATTTAGAAGTCCGCAGCCCGATGAGCGGAGAGATTCTGACCTGGAACATCCAACAATTGCTCGCCGCGCGGCCCGTCGATCGCGGCCAAGCCCTGATGACCGTGGGCGATCTTTCTGGCCCTTGGCAATTGGATTTGCACGTGCCCGATCGCCAGATAGCCCACGTGCTGGCAGCGCAGCGGACGTTGGGCCGGACGTTGGAGGTCAGCTATGTATTGGGCACGGCACCGGCGGTGATGCTCCGAGGTACGGTGCGGGAGGTGGCGATGCGAACCGAGGTGCCAGAAGGCGATGTCGCTTATGTGCAGGTTTTTGTCGATGTTGACCGGACGGAATTGCCCGAGCTCGTGCCGGGAGCAAGTGTGCTTGCCAACATCGCTTGTGGCCGCCGCTCGCTGGGCTACGTCTGGCTGCACGATTTCGTCAACGCGGTGCGAACCGCCCTGTTTTGATCGAAGGCCCGCTTTAAGAAAAGGAACGTTCCATGCACGCGATTGCTTCCACGATAGTCATCCTTGCCGCGATGGTTGCGACGACCGCGCTGGCGCGCGAGCCGTCCGAGGCACCCACGATGGTCATCCGGCTCGTCGAGCAGGTCGACGCGCCGGCCCGCGAAACCGGTGCGCTGGGCATCGTCAACGCGACCGAAGGGCAGATTATCGTCGCCGGCACGCTGCTTGCCCAGATTGAGGACAACGAGGCGAACCTTGCCCTGGAGCATGTGACGATCGAGCTTGAATCGGCGCGGCGCAATTCCGAGAACGATATCAACATCCGCTTCGCGAAGAAATCGTATGAAGTCGCTCGGGCCGAATTGCAGCGTTGCATCGACTCGGTGCAAAAGTCGCCCAAGAGTGTTTCCGATTCCGAGATGGATCGCTTGCGGCTGCTCGTCGACAAGGGCGGGCTGGAGGTCGAGCAGGCCCAGCGGGATTTTGCCACCGCCGTATCGAGCCGCAAAATTAAAGAAAACGAATGCAAGCTGGCTCGAGAGAAACTCGACCGGCACCGCATTATTGCGCCCATCGGCGGCGTGGTCGTGCGGGCCTATCGCAGTCGCGGCGAGTGGGTCAAACCGGGCGATTCCGTCGTTAGGATATTGCGGCTCGATCGATTGCGGGCCGAAGGATTTTTGAAATCGCACGACGTGACGCCGGACCTTCAAGGCCGCGCGGTTAAACTTACCGTCGATTTTCCCGACGACTTGGGGCACGTTTTCGCCGGAAAGATTACCTTTATTGATCCCGAGGTCGATCCGGTGAATGCCCAGGTTCGCGTTTGGGCAGAGGTGCAAAATCAGGACTTGCGGCTGCGACCGGGGATGCAGGCGAAAATGATGTTTGAGAAGTAAAGTATCGGGCACTTTCCGAGTGCCAACCGCCAGACTCCGGCAGCCCGTGGAAGCGGCGGTCGGGATTGAATCGCAATACATTCAAGAGATTCCACCATGACCGCGAGTGTTGCATTAAAATTTTCCCGGCAACGATCGGAGGCAGTTGCAGACCGGCCGCTGGGGTTGCGCGCGCGGCCGGACCTTATTATCGTTCCGCAGGTGCATGGCCGCGACCGCTATTGGCTGGTCAAAGACCCGGCGGCATTAAAATACTTTCATCTTCGCGAAGAGGAACATGCGCTGCTCGCGCTGCTCGATGGTCGCACGAGTCTGGCCGAGGTTAAGCGGCGGTTCGAGGCCCAGTTCGCCCCCTTGCGGGCAAGCGTTGAGCAGATTCACGCCTTTCTCGGTCGGCTCAATGATCTGGGGCTGCTGCTCGTTGAAACGCCAGGCCAAGGCCGGCAATTGATCGAGCGGCGCGCCGCGCGAATGCGACGGACGTGGTTCGCAGCGGTGACGAATCTGCTGGCAATCCGTTGCCCCGGCATCGACCCGACGCGCCAGTTGCAGTCGCTCTATCCCTTTTGTCGCTGGATTTTCTCGTCGTGGACGCTGGCTTTTGTCGGTGCCTGCATTGCCGCGGCGATCGTATTGGTCCTGGGGCAGTTTGTCGTTTTTCGGGCACGACTTCCGGACCTTCATGCCTTCCTCACGCTGAGCAATGCGTTTTGGCTTGCCGTCGCGCTGGCGGGCGTCAAAGTTGTACACGAGTTGGGCCACGCCTTGACGTGCAAGCATTTTGGCGGCGAGTGTCGCGAGGTAGGAGTCCTCCTACTCGTCTTTACGCCCTGCCTCTATTGCAACGTATCCGACGCTTGGCTCTTCGGCGACAAATGGCAGCGCATCGCCGTCTCGGCGGCGGGCATCGTTGTGGAATTGTTCCTGGCTTCCGTCGCCACGTTTCTATGGTGGTTCAGCATGCCGGGCCTGTTGCATACGCTCTGCCTGAACGTCATGCTCATCTGCTCGCTAAGCACGTTGTTGTTCAACGGCAACCCACTGCTCCGATACGATGGCTACTACGTCTTGGCCGACTTTCTCGACGTGCCGAATCTCGGCCAGCAGTCGCGGTGGTTCCTGGGCCGCACGCTTTCGAGCCTCTTTCTCGGCACGGATTCGCCGCCGGATCGCGCCGTGCCGCGCAACCGCCGGGCGGCTTTGCTTATCTACGGTGTCGCCTCCGTTGTCTACGGCTGGATCGTGTTGATCGGCGTCCTTTGGCTTTGCCATCGCGCGTTGGAGCCGCGCGGCCTAAAGGTGCTGGCCCAATTGCTGACGTGGATCGTCATTCCCGGCGCGATTGCCGTGCCGGCTTTGGGGTTCGCGAAGACGATGCTCAGCCCGCCGCGGAGTCCGCGCGTGCGACCGGGCCGCGCAATTTTCAGTTTTGGGATTCTGACGGCACTACTGACCGGCCTGTTATTGACGCCGCTGCCGTTTTCCATTCATGCCCCTGCGGTCGTGCAACCGAGCGATGCCCAGCGGGTCTACGTCGTCGTGCCGGGGCGGATCGAGTGGTCGGTTTCGCCCGGCGACGCGGTCGCGGAGGGGCAAGAGTTGGCCCTGCTAGCAAACCTTGACGTTCACAAGGAGACGGCTGAACTAGCCGGACAGGTCGAACAGCAACGCTTGCAGTTGGCCAATCTTCGCCTGCGGCACGGCAGTGATGCGAGCGTCGCCGCGCAGATACCGGGGGCCGAGGCGGCACTGGCCGACACGCTGGGAAGGCTCCGGCAACGCCAAAAGGACGAAGAGCGACTTGTGCTTCGCGCCCCGATGGCGGGAACCGTCTTGCCGCCGCCGCGAATTGCCCCACGCAGCCCTTCGGCCGGGCAGCTTGCCGCATGGCAGGGCAGCCCGCTGGATGCGAGAAATCGCGGCTGCCACCTTGAGACCGGGGCACTGCTTTGTCAGATTGGGACGCCCGGCAAGCTCGAGGCGGTGCTGGTGATCGATCAGGCCGATGTCAACTATGTGCGCAAGGATCAACAAGTGCGGCTGGTGATCGACGAGCAGCCGGGGCAGATTCTCCACGGCACGATCATCGAGGTGGCCACGATGGACCTCAAAATCGCGCCGCGCGAACTGACTACCGGCACCGACTTGGCCGTGCGACTCGACGAGAAGGGGCAACCCCATCCACAAACGACCGTTTATCAGGCCCTCGTGCATTTGGACGAGCCGGACGAAAAATTGCTCCCCGGCACACGTGGCCAAGCCAAGATTACCGCTGCCCCACAATCGATCGGGCAGCGGCTTTATCGCTATATTAAGCAGACGTTTTGATAGGTTTTACAATGACCAAAACTCTTCCTCTCGTTTCCCCCACAACCCATCGCATCGGCTGGATCGGCACCGGTGTGATGGGGGCCAGCATGTGCGAACATCTCATGTCGGCGGGCTTCACAGCCACGATCCACAATCGCACCAAGGGAAAAGCTGAACACCTACTTGCCGGCGGCGCACGTTGGGCCGACACGCCCAAAGCGGTTGCCGAGCAATCGGATCTGATCTTCACGATGGTGGGCTATCCGTCCGATGTGCGGCAGGTGAACCTTGGTCCCGAGGGGACGTTGGCCGGCTGTCGCGAAGGGGCGATCTTGGTCGATATGACCACGAGCGAGCCTTCCTTGGCCGTGGAGATCGCCCATGAAGCGGCAAATCGCAAGGTAACGAGCCTCGACGCACCGGTCTCCGGCGGCGATGTGGGGGCGCGCGAGGCTAGACTGTCGATCATGATCGGCGGCGACGAGCAGACCGTGGCCGCGTTGCAGCCTTGTTGGAAGGCGATGGGCAAAACGATCATCCACCACGGTGGCCCCGGCAGCGGGCAGCATACCAAGATGGTTAACCAATCGCTCATCGCCTCGTGCATGGTCGGCGTCTGCGAGTCGCTGCTCTACGGCTACAAAGCGGGGCTCGATCTGGAGAAGGTTCTGCAATCGGTCAGCAGCGGTGCGGCGTCGAGTTGGTCGCTGGTGAATCTCGGTCCCCGCATGTTGCAAGGCAATTTCGCGCCGGGCTTCTTCGTGGAACATTTCCTCAAGGATGTTCGCATCGTGTTGGAAGAATCGAAACGGATGGGCCTGATGATGCCCGGCGTGGCTCTGGCCGAGCAGCTTTATCGTTGCGTGCAGGCCCAGGGTCACGGTCGCGACGGCACGCAATCGCTAATCTTGGCGTTGGCGCGGATGTCGGCGATCGATTGGAAGTGAGTAGGGTGGCGTCGAACGCCATAAAAGCAACTACTTGCGCACCCGTATTTCCTTTTCCGTCGGAAAATCCGCCGGCACGGCATAGCTCACTTCACCGCCTGCCGCCCACTGGCAGCCTCGGATCATAAGCGTTTGAAAGCCGGTGCAGCGCATGGCCGATTCCGGGCCATTGGCCCAAAGATGGCCGAGCATCGTGACGTAAACGCGGCCCTTGCCGTAGGGAACCACCCAATCCATCACCTCATTCTCTTTGCTATCCTTCGACCAAGCGTAGGTGAGGACGTGCAGATTCTTCGTCTCGCCATGCTGCCCGTGCGTGAGTTGCTCGTGAGGGTGCATCCAAAGTTTCGGCAGCCCGCGCGTGATGGGATGATCCCGATCGAGCGTGGTCACGACAAAATCGTGCTCGGGACCATGCCCTGGGCCGTGGCCTTCGCCCTTGTGAACTTCGACGATCCTTTCATCGGGGCCGACAATCAACGTCGGGCCGAACGATTTGTCGCGCCAGCCGAGGCCGATCATCTCGTTGTAGGCGGGCCACTTGAGAAACGAATTATTGGCCGCATGATAGACCACCAGCCCGCCGCCGCCAGCGACGTAGTTTTCCAACGACTTCTCAACTTCGCGCGGCCAGCGCGTACCGGAAGCCCCATGCCCGCCGTTAAAATTGCTCAAGACCGCTTTGTACTTCGCAAACTCAGGCCGCCATTTCGACCATGCCTCAGCGGGGGCCTTGACCGGCGGGGTAGTCGAGACATCAACGCGAAACAGCTTTGAACCTTCCAGAATCTCCTTGAGAATTTTCGTTGCCCTGGCCCAATCGTGGTTGTTTTGGCCGTCGACGATCAGCAGCGAAATCGTGCCCGAGGGTGGCTCGGCCGCGCGGCAAAGGGAGAGGGAGACAATGGCGGTACAGAAACCTGTGAGGCGGACGATGTTCATGGTGGTTACCGGAGAGGGAATCGATGTTGCAAGGCAGCCCAGGATGGCCCGTGAAGGCAAAGGACTACCGGTACACTGCGTATGAGTCTACCTGCTAGGCAAGCAGACTGTAAAGTGGTCCGACGAACCTGCCACTGCTCACCCTGACGGGAGGCGGGCGTTATATTTCAATCTCCGACTGGTTGCGATCCGGCTCTTCGCCGTCCGTTTCTTTGGGTGGAAACAACAATCTTAATAGCGGCGGGGCGATGAAGGTCGTGACCATGACCATGAGCGTCATTGCGCTGAATTCGGCTTTGTCGAAGACGTGCGCCGCCAATCCCATTTGGGCGAAGATCAGGCCGACTTCGCCGCGCGGGATCATGCCGACACCGATGATCGCCTTGCGACCGCGAAACCAAAAGGGGGCATAGCCGGCAAGGAACTTGCCCAACACGGCAACGACCACGAGCAGCCCGCCAAGTCGAAGCGTGGCGAAGTTCTCCGGTCGTGGGGCGAAGACGTGGAGATCGACCGATGCACCGACGACGACAAAAAAGATCGGGATGAAAAAATGCCCTAGAGGGGCGATGCCTTTTTCAATTTCATCGACGTAGGGCGTGGGGCGAAGGAGCAAGCCTGCGGCAAACGCGCCAATAATCGCGGCCGACCCGGCCGCATCGGCACCCCATGCCAGGCCGAAGGCCAGCAGCAGCCCAAGCGTGGGGACGAAACCCGGCACGCGGACGCGGCTCACCAGCCGCATCAGCCACGGCACGACGAGGCTGCCGATGAGGATCGTGCCGATAAGAAATCCAAATGCTAGAGCGGTCACAGAAACCACCCTCCAGGCCGTTATCGCATCGCCTTTTGCCATTCCGCCGACAATCGTGAGGATGACCAGGCCGAGAATATCGTCGATTACGGCGGCACCGATGATGATCTGGCTCTCCAGTTCCTTCAGCCGCCCCAAGTCGTTCAACACGCGGGCGGTAATGCCGACGCTGGTGGCGGTCAGTGCGGCTCCCGAAAAAATCGCAACCGTATTGCTCAGCCCCATGAAGCGACAAACGAAGTATCCCGCTGCGAAGGGCAAGACCACGCCCGCGATGGCCACGGCGATAGAATCGATGCCCGCACGGAGTAGTTGCGTTAGGTCGGTTTCCAGCCCGATCTCGAAAAGCAGAATAACGACGCCCAATTCCGCAAAGGTATGCAGCACGCCGTCGAGCGGATCGACGATTCCAAAAACCGAACTGCCGAGCAAGACGCCGGCGATAAGCTCGCCCAGCACGGCGGGTTGGCCGATCTTGGCAATGGCGGCACCCAACAGCCGGGCGGCGGCAAGCACGACTGCCAGGATGCCGAGGAGTTGCGGAACGTTGGGAAGGGGATCGTGCATTTCAAGACCTGCCGGTATTGCAAGAGTACTCCTCGCGCTCCGAGGGAGGTCGATCCCATTCGTTGCGCGTCAAAGCACACATTTATCTCGCGGAATAAAACGAGTACGATGTCTTGTCGGTCTTTAATGCAATACCGGACAGGCGTCGAACCAATGCTGCCCCTGCTTCTCGATCCAGGCGGTCGATTCCTCGGGGCCCCATCCGCCGGCGTCGTACAGCAGCAACGGCGGCTGGCCGGAATCCCACGCGGCTTGAATCGGATCGACGATGCTCCACGCAGTTTCGACTTCATCGCTGCGTGCGAACAAGCTGGCATCGCCGTTGATCACGTCCAACAACAGCCGCTCGTAGGCCTCCGGCATCGGCCCGGTAAATTGCTGCCGGAAGCGGAATTCGAGATCGGTCATGCGGAGCTTCATGCCGGCGTCGGGCACCTTCGTATAAAAGCGGAGTTGAACGCCTTCTGCGGGCTGAATCTGAATCACGAGTTGATTCGATTCGCGATCTTCGGTCTTGCCACCGAAGAGCATGAAGGGCGGTTTGCGGAATTGGATTACCAATTGCGTCGTGGCGCACGACATCGCCTTGCCGCTGCGAATATAAAACGGTACGCCCTGCCAACGCCAGTTGTCGATATTGAATTTCACAGCGGCAAATGTCGCCGTCTGGCTGCCCGGCCGCACGCCCGGCTCGTTGGCATAGGCACGATACTGACCGCGGATCGCGTCGGTGGCGACATTTTCAGGCTTGAGTGGGCGAACGGCGCGGAGGATTTTTACCTTTTCATCGCGAATGCAGTCGGCTTCAAATCGGACGGGCGTTTCCATGGCCGTGAGCGTGAGCAACTGGAGAAGGTGCCCTTGGAGCATATCGCGCAGCACACCCGCCGTATCGTAGTAGCCGGCGCGATGTCCGACGGTAAGCTCTTCGGCGGCCGTGATCTCGACATGCTCGACGTAGTTGCGATTCCAAATCGGCTCAAAAATCGCATTGGCAAAACGGAGGACCAATAGGTTTTGAACGGTTTCCTTGCCCAAATAGTGGTCGATGCGGAATATCTGATGCTCGGCAAAAACCGCGTGCAAATCGGTGTTAAGTTGCCGCGCACTGGCGAGATCGGTGCCGAACGGCTTTTCAACGACGACGCGCCGCGGCCCATTGGTCTCTGCGGCCATTTGCGCGGCTCCCAAGTTCGCCGCGGCCGCCGCGTAGAGTTGCGGTGCCATCGAGAGATAGTAGACCCGCTCCGCCGGCTGGCCGCATTCGATCTCGGCGAGCAGCGCGGCCAGAGACTGGAAATCGGCCTGATTGTCAACGTTGCCGGGCGAGTAAAAAATTCTCGGGGCAAGGCTTTCCCAAGCGGCCTTGTCGAACTGGCTGCCCAAAAACGTGGCGGTCGATTCGCCCAGGTGTTGCCGCCACGCCTCGTGCGTGAAGGACGTTCGCGCACAACCGACAATCCGCGTGTCGGGCGGAAGCCGCTTCTTTTGGTGCAGTGAGTAGATCGCCGGAATCAGTTTTCTGCCGGTAAGATCGCCGGACGCTCCGAAAATCACAATGGTATGCGCCATGAATTCCTCCTGCTTCTCGATTGGGCTTTCCTGACAAATGGCGCAAACCGCGCCACATTTGCCAGATTCTACCCTATCTTCCCAGTAAAAACGAGGTCGGATAGCCTCTGCTACAGCATCCCATCCCGCGAGTAGCCCACACCCACACTTTAGGGTGTGGTGCTTTTGGCCTCGCAATAGTAGAATGGGGTCATCTATTCTATCGGTTCCCAGCCGGCAAGTTTTTGCACAAAGATCAGCCCCGAGAGATTTGGTTCCGATTAGGACGCCTTCCATGAGACGACTTAGCTACGCTCTTTTCGGCCTCATTTTTTCCGCCCTAGCCGGTTGCGGAGTAACGACCGCTCAACGGAACGCCGAGGATGTCGCCGATCTCCATTTTCAGGGTATTCAGAAGGGCAATTGGAACTATGTCTTGGCACAATACGACCCCACGTTCTTTTTCGCAACTTCGGCTCCTCAATGGAAAGCGACGCTTGTCGAAATGCAACACCGTTTGGGCAACTACCAGAGCCGCGCGCTTACCGCTGCGGCGCGCCAGACCTATGCGGGCGTTGCCGGTACGGAAGAGCGAACCATGTTGACCTACAAGGTACGTTACACCAACGGAGAAATCCAGGAGACTTTCGGCTTCGTCGATCGCACCGGCGAAGGTTCGCCGCAGATTGTAACGCACAGTTTTCGTTCGGCAAACAATCCTCGCGAGCAAGCTACCGGCGGGTAGCGCATGGTGTCAACCGACATCTCGCAAAGCGAGAGGGATAGGTTATTTGGCTAACTCCCTCGCATGCGCCTGCCACGCGCCGCGGAGGCGTGCGGGAAATTCTTTCACTTCCATCGCATCGCGAAGCACCTTGGCGGCTGCCTTGCGGTCGCCGCGACGTTCGAGAATATCGGCCAGCAATTCGCAGCCATCGAGGAAGAGCGGCGTTCGTTCGATCGTTTTGCGAAGCAGTTCAACCGCCTCGTCTTCGTTGCCGTTTTCTCGTAGATAGAAGGCCAGCGTTTGCGCATACTTCAAGTCGTCCGGCTGTAAGGAGTGCGCCTTGCGGCACCACTGAACGGCTTCGGCGGTTTTCTTTTCCTGGCCCAGGATCACCGCTAGGTTGTACGCGGCCTGGAAGAGTTGCGGATCGGCCTTGAATGCGGCGCGCAACATTTTTTCCGCCTCGTCGAGACGTTTTGTTTCGGCCAATAAAAGGCCCAAGTTGAAGCTGGCGGCCGCATTGCCCGGCTCGGTGGCCAGCGCGCGGCGGAGCATTGCCTCGGCCTTCTCCTTTTCATCGACGTTGGCATAGGCCATCGCCGCGTTGACCATCGGCCCGATCGTGCGCGGCTCGATTTTCAAAGCCGTTTCATAAGCCTTCACGGCCGAGGCGTAGTCGCCGCTTTCCATCCAGTAGCCGCCCAAGTTGGAATATGAAGCCCAATCGTCGGGCCGCGAGGCCATCGCTTTTTGGAATTCCACGATCGCCTTTTCGAGCGATGCTCGCCGTTGGGCATCGGGAACGGCATCGGGCCGAACTGGTGCCAACACGGCTGCCGCGCGAATGCGCACCAACCGCACGGGATCGTCCGTCGCTCGAAGCAGCGCATCGAGGCTGGCTTCGGTTATGTAGCCTTCCAACGATCCGGCCGCACTGGCGCGCACCAACGGCGACTCATCCGTCAAGGCGGCAATCATCACCGGCCACTTCTGCGGGCTGGCACTGCCGCGAAGCACCCGCACGAGCGAGTTCCGGTAGATTGCATCGCACTTCTTGTTGCCGATATCGGCCAGCATTTCGGGCAAGCGTTTCCAGTCGCTCTTCCGCGCGGCATCCAGCAATGCGGCCCGGCGAAGCGGTTCGGCTTGATAGTCGCGCGGATACCAGTTGCGCACCGTCTTATCGGCCCAGGCGGCGTCGCGGTCGGTGTGGCACGCGTTGCAAGCATTCGGCGATTTGAAGGCGATGGTTGCGGCAGGCGTCGGTGCGCGCATCGAATGGTCGGTTCGGCCCATTGCGGCAAAGCGGGTCATCGGCATGTGGCAGGCGATGCACGAGCTGCCCGTGCTTTCAACCTTGTGGTGGCTGTGTACGGAAGGATTCGCGACAATTTGGGCATGGCACGGCGTGCAGGACTGGTTCGATTGGGCACCTTCATAGCGCGGCCGTCCGGCCGGCGTGTGGCATTGGTTGCAGTCGAGCTTGCCCGACTTCAAGCAGGGGCTCATACAGAAGGAAGTAAAGGTATAGTTCTCGCCCAGGTCGCGGCCATCGGAGTAGAAGTCTTGGTTTTCCAGAGTGATCAGATCGTAGTGATCGAAGAATCGGTCTCCGGCGGTGAAGTCGGTCGAGATCGGCACCATTTTAGCGTGGCACGTGGCACACATATCGTTCATCCGTTCGTGGCTGAATTCGGACGTGCGGATAATCTTGATCTCTTTCGAGCTATGGCCCTTCACGCCGGCCTCCATCGCTCGTGCGTGATCTCCGCCGGGTCCGTGGCACGACTCGCAACTAATGCCCGCCTCGCGCCAGGTGGTGCGATAGGTATCGGCCGCCAAGTCGTAGTTGGTGGCTAACTGGCTGACGTGGCAGTCGAAGCAAGTGGTATTGAAGGTGAAGAGCCGATCGGTCCAAGGCAGGGCCTCGTCTTGCTGGCGGCGGTCGGGGAAGTGCCGCACGCCGCTACCGGCCGTGTCGTACCAAAGTTGCTTCTTTACGTCGTAGGCCACCGGCAGAACCTGCAAGCGGCCCTTGGCCATCGGCGTAAGGAAGTAGTAGGCGTTTTTGCCGCCCATCACGTGCGCAATAGGATAGCGAATTTCCTTGCCGCCGGACGTTTCGCGAATCCAGCCTTGGTCCGCGTCGATTTCCGCGCGGTACGATTGCTTGCCGATGACGACATCGGTCGCTTGCGGCTTGAGTTCGGCCTTAGCGAACTGCGGGCTATACAACTGCATCGCCGTACCGTGCTTCGATGCGGACCACTGCTCATAGAACTTGGCATGGCAATCGCGACACGACTTCGAGCCGACGAACTTATCTTCCGAGGGCTGCGATGCGGGCGACAGGTGGGAAAACGTATCCGCAGCACTACCTTTCGCCTCGACGGGCGGCGTTGCCGCTTGCTGCCCGCAACCGGCGAACACCAATAGTTCGATCGCAACGGCCACAATCGACGCAGTGCCGCACGGCTTGAATGGACGGGTCTTTCGCTGGTGTGGAGTCCATCGCGGTCGCATAAGGCGATACTCATGAAGGAAGCAAGATATTAACTACTTTACCACAAAATTAACCATCTTGCCCGACACGACGATCGTCTTGACCACCGTCTTCCCGGCAAGCTGTTCGACGATCTTTTCGTCGGCGCGAGCGGCCGCTTCCAATGCCGATCGATCGGAACCGGTCGCAACGGTAACCCGTCCGCGAAGTTTGCCGTTGATCTGCACGGGAATTTCAACCGTTGCCTCCGCGAGCACCGCCTCATCGAACTGCGGCCACGTTTCGTAGGCCAACGTTTCGGCGTGGCCCAATTGCTGCCATAGCTCCTCGGCCAAGTGTGGTGCGAAGGGCGAAAGCAACTGCACGAACTGCTCCATCGCCGCTTTGGGACGCCTTTCGACCTTGAAGAAGAAGTTCGTGAACTCCATCATCCGGGCGATGGCCGTGTTGAACGAAAGGTTCTCGATGTCGCGCGTCACGGCGGCAATCGTCTTGTGCAGCATGCGGTTTTGATCGACTGTCGGCGGAACATCGACGACGCTCGCATGGAGCCGCGTTGCTTCCGCGCGATCGTCGATCATCAATCGCCACACGCGATCCAAGAACCCGTACACGCCGCTGACGCCGTCCATGCTCCAGGGCTTCGAGGCTTCCAGTGGCCCCATGAACATCTCGTAGAGCCGCAGAGAGTCGGCACCGTAGTCCTCGACCACCTGGTCGGGGTTGACGACGTTGCCTCGGCTCTTCGACATCTTGTACGCCCGACTGTCGATGCGGATCGACGGGTCGGCCTTCAGCACGAAGACTTCTCCCTGTTTGGTCGCGTCGTCCGGTTTCAGTCGGATCGTCGCGAGCGGTTTGTGACTCTTCCTGTCGATCGGCTTTCCGTCCGCACCTTCGGTTACATCCGTTGCGCTGATCCAACTCTCGGTCGAACCGTCCTCGGTCGTTGTGCGATAGCCGGTGTACTCGGTCTCACCCAAGATCATTCCCTGATTGACGAGCTTGTGAAACGGCTCGGCCATGCTCACGTAGCCGCGATCGTAGAGCACCTTGTGCCAGAAGCGGGAATAGAGCAGGTGCAGCACGGCATGTTCGGCCCCACCGACGTAGAGATCGACGGGCATCCAAGCCTTTTCCAATTCCGCATCGACGAGGGCGGTTGTGTTCTTAGGATCGAGGAAGCGGAGGAAGTACCAGCAGGAGCCGGCCCATTGCGGCATGGTGTTCGTCTCGCGCTTGTAGCGCTTGCCGTCGAG
>JANXOJ010000121.1 GCA_025353625.1 Planctomycetota bacterium
AAGGACGCCAGGAAAAACTGCGGCGTTCAATGGCCGTGAGGATTGACGCTGCGTGTGGAAAACATGTTGGGCCAACGTTAAACTTGGGAGTGGCAACCGATTTCGGCTCAGTGTTTGTCCTTGTTCTCATCTTGTCCGCGATTACCGTTCCGGCCAGCCGGCGCGGTGCTGGCCGGCGGTTGCGGGCGACTGGGCGGGGGGGTGAAAGAGCGAACGGCCGCTCCGCCTCCGCCGGTGGATGGCGTAAAACTCTGCACCGTTTGTTTAGGCGGAGTATAACTCTGTACCGTTTGTGGTGGCGGTGTGTAGGCTTGGACCTGCGCCTTCGGTGGCGTGAACGTCTGAACCGGCACCTTGGGCGGTGTGTAGGCTTGAATCTGCGCCTTCGGTGGCGTGAAACTCTCAACGCGCATCGGCGGAGTATCTACCTTCACCGCTTTCGGTTGTTCGACAAAAGTCTTTACGGCGGGCGTGAAGGCCGGCGTACTTTCCGCGCGGCGTCCCGATCGATCAACTTTGTCTTTCGGATTATTGCCGTTGCCCGGCGGAGTGCCTTTCCCCGTTCCCGTCCGAGCGGGATTCACGGAACTAGGCGGCGTAAAAGTCTTCGGCGTGAAAGTATTCGCACCCGCCGTACTGGGATTGTTTCCGCCATTGGCGCGCGTTGCGCCAGTTAGGCCCGCTGGTCCGGTCGCACCCAATGCGGCATTACCATTCATGGGCACGGATGCACCCGCCGGGACGGATGCGGTTCCAGGCACCAGACCTCCCAATGTTTTACGATCTTGATGAGCCGGCCCGATCGATGGGGTCGCGTTGCCCTGTCCCAGCGCATTGGCAGCACCAACTCGGCCAATCCCAGGCGTCAAATTGTTGGCCCCAGCCCCCGGCAATTGGACCGACTTGAAGTTCTGTATCTTTGAGTAGCTAACTTTCTCCGGCTGCGCGGGGCCGTGCAATGCGGCCGCGCCGGCAGCCAATCCCGGCCCGCCGACGAGCGGCCGCGCCTCGAACTGTTGTCGTTGCTTCTCAAAGGTTCTCGTCTGCGCGACAGCGTTGTGCAACTCGGCTCGTTGCACCTGCGAGACGGGGTGCAGCTTTACGAACGCCTCCGGGTTGGATTGCATGTGGCGTGCGTTTTGAGCAAATTCCAACTGGCGAAAATCTGGCCGATTTGCCGAGCCTGGACGGGCCAGCAGGGCTTGTTGGGCTTCAAACGTGTGCGGCGGCCGCATGTCGGGATGGACGCGATAGTAGTCGTGCCAGCCGACGAGATTCTTCTCCCACATCGGTTCGTGCATCCGATTCACGTGATACCAACTGTAGTAGCTGAAGAGCGGATCGTAACCGCGCCGCGCCGTCTGATAATAGTACCAAGGCCGAATTCCCAGCGACACGTAGCGATCGTCGTAATAGTCGCCAAAATAGTAGTGAGAGTAGCTCGGCCGGCTGAAAAGCGAGAAGCTCAACACTCCCACATCCAAACAGACCGATGGCTGATAGACCGACACCGGCCCGTTAAAATAGACGGGCGAATAACACAGCCCGCGACGCGCCAGCGGATAGTCCCAATAGCCGGGCACGTAGACGTAACCGCGCGGACACCAAACGTAGCTCGACGGCGTCCATATCCAGTCGGGCTGGCAGGCCGCGTAGTAACCGGGCGTCCAAGCGTAGCGCGTCTCATGCCATTGCCAATTGCCGGGAACCCAAAAATGATTTTCGTCCGGAGCGGGACCGGACGGCCCCGATTCCACGCTTTGCGGCGGCTGCGGCATATAGACCGCTTCTTCCGTCGCAGCAGGCATCCAATATCCGGAGACCCATTGGAAGCCCTGTCCCTGCGCCTCTTGCCAAAAACCGGGCATCCATCGATAGCCGGGCGGAGGCACCCGCCATACGCCGCTCACCCAGATAAAATCCTTGCGATCGTCGTCCCAACTCCAATAGCCGGGAATCCAAGCCGAGCCTTCACCTTCCGGCTTCACGTCCGGTGGCAGTTCCTCGATCAGATTCGCCGGTTGCTTGGCCACGATCATGCCTGCGGTCTGACCCGAGTTGACCGGCGTGGCATACGCCTCGTGGACCGGGCCGCGGGTCATAACCTCGATATTTGCGTTGGCCGGTGCGGCAAGGTCATCCGGGGACGCGGCATTCGGGTCCATCGGTGGAGGGGGAGGCACCGGCTGTGCGGTGGTGGCCGCGAGCATGGGCCCGAGAACTACCAGGGCAAGGAAACCGACGCGGCAAGGAAAAAAATCGACGAACGATAAACGACCAACCGTAGACATTTTAGTATCCTCCACTGAACCCCAATGAACCAAGAAGCGAGACCGACCTCGCGCACCGCTAGGGACAACTAGGCACTACCGTGCAAATCAAGTGTGCGCTACGATCCGTAGGTGCAACGACTCTCAAGGTGCAAAAATTGTACCATTTTGGACGAAGCCCGCCTTACGCTGGCGGAATTCGACCCACAACCCCTTACGCGGGAGTATCTTGTGCAGCTTACGCTAACCTCAGAGGTTCATTAACCCTAAGCGAACTGAAGACCGTAGAGTGCCATCAGCCTTTGGACACCCTGAATCATTATTGCGACTCAGCGTATTTGGTCAATCAGCGTATTTGGGCAATACGAGGATTACTCACCGCTTCTACGCTGCCATCTCACCCGACGTGCTCAGCAGCAGTTCTTCGCGCATAATGCCGAGCTCCTTGGGGGCCTCGATCCCCAAGCGAATTTGATTGCCGCGGACTTCCACGACGGTAATTTTAATGCCGCCTTCGATTAGAATCGATTCACTGAGCTTGCGAGAGAGCACGAGCATGAGAGTTCCTCCTCGATAAACTATGGGGTAAGTATGGGTTTCCAACTGGGTTGGATCCAATAACGACGGTTATCGATCCATTTCCGTTCAAACGGCCGACGCGCGGGTTTCCACGACGGCAATTCGCACGCCGGGAAAACGGTGTTCGTACTGCACGAACAGTTCTTCCAGCACCTCGTTGATGCGATGCAGTCGATGCGCACTATCGATGCGCGAAGCCTGTTTTTCCGCCATTTCATTGAACACTTTATCTATACGGTTATTCATTGTATATGCCTGTTCATGTTATCGCTCCATTGTACATAACAGTATACGCATGTCAAGATCGCGCGGTTCAAGGAATCGGTTTGCACAAGGGAGTTTGCGAGGCCGTTACGCGTCGAACCATG
>JANXOJ010000171.1 GCA_025353625.1 Planctomycetota bacterium
TTGTGGTGCAGGCCTCTCGCCTGACGCGATAAATGCAGGCGGGACGCCTGCACCACAAATTCTCCCGTCAGTCCCTACGGGTCGCTGGACGAATTGCTTCGCGGCACCTATCATGGAACGTGCTGGCCGAGGCATTTTCCACTTCCCATTGCGGCAGCCGCATTGCCGAAAACTTGTAGCGTATGCACCTCATTCTATTCGCACTTCGACGACCCATTACCGTGGTGATTGCGCTCATCGCGATCGGGTTAAGCTGTCTCTTGGCGGTGCGGCAGATGCCGGTCGATATCTTCCCCAGCCTCAATCTACCGGTGATCTACGTTTGCCAGCCCTACGGCGGCATGGACCCGGCCCAAATGGAAGGCTTTCTGGCGAATTATTACGAATATCATTTCCTCTATATTACCGGCATCGACCACGTCGAGTCGCGCAACGTTCAAGGCCTATCGCTGATGAAGTTGCAATTTCATCCCGGCACCGACATGTCCCAGGCGATGGCCGAGACCATCAACTACGTGAACCGTGCGCGAGCCTTCATGCCCGTCGGCACCGTTTCTCCCTTCGTGATGCGGTTCGATACGGGGAGCGTCCCCGTCGGTTATCTCGTCTTCAAGAGCGAAACCCGCAGCATCGGCGAGATTCAAGACCTGGCACTCTTTCAAGTTCGGCCCAAGTTCGCCAACTTGCCGGGCGTCTCCGCGCCGCCGCCCTTTGGCGGCAACGCGCGAACCGTGGTGGTCTCCGTCGATCCAGAGCGACTGCGGGCCTACGGCATGTCGCCCGAAGAGGTCGTCCGCGCTGTAGGGCAAAGCAACACCATCAGTCCGTCGGGCAACATACCCATCGGCGACAAATACCCGATCGTCCCGGTCAACTCCGTGGTCCGCAACATCGCCGAATTGGAAAGCATCCCCCTCCGCATGCAGGGTGGATCGACCGTTTACTTGCGCGATGTCGGCCGCGTCCAGGACTCGACCGATGCGCCGACGGGCTACGGCCTCGTGAATGGCCGTCGCTCCGTTTATATGTTGGTCACCAAACGGGCCAATGCCTCGACGCTGAGCGTGGTCAATGCCGTCAAGGCGGCGTTGCCCGAGATGCAGAAGGCCCTGCCGCCCGACGTTCGCGTGAGCTACGAGTTCGATCAATCGCCCTACGTTACGCAAGCCGTGCGGGGAGTGATTCTGGAAGGTGCGGTTGGGGCATTTTTGGTAGGGCTTATGATTCTCCTGTTCTTGCGCGACTGGCGAAGCGCGCTGATCGTCCTGCTGAACATTCCTTTGGCCTTGATGACCTCGGTCGTCGCGCTGTGGCTGTGCGGGCAAACGATCAACTTGATGACCCTTGGCGGGCTGGCCCTGGCGATTGGAATTCTCGTCGATGAAGCGACGGTGGCAATCGAAAATATCCACAGCCATTTGGAACGCGGACAACCGTTGACGCGGGCGGTTCTCGATGGTTCCCGCGAGACGTCGCTTCCGCGCTTGCTGGCGATGGTCGCGATTCTGGCAGTGTTCATTTCCGCGTTCTTCATGGAAGGGGCGCCGCGGGCCATGTTCGTCCCTCTGTCGCTGGCCGTCGGCTTCTCGATGGCCGCCTCCTACGTCCTATCGAGTACGTTCGTCCCCGTGGCATCCGTTTGGCTCCTTCGCCACGCCCGCCACTCCCTTCTGCCGAAAGCGGGAATGGAGCCGACGTGCCGGCCGGTCTCTTCGATGGAGAAATTACGTAGGGCCCACGAACAGATCCTTCGCCAAGCCGTCCGATTTCGGATCGCAATAGTCCTCGCCTATCTGATCGCTTCCGCCGCGATAATCTTGGGAATCGGCTCACGCTTGGGCACCGAGATTTTTCCCGCGACCGATGCCGGAAAGTTTCGCCTTCGTTTGCGCGCCGCCGAGGGCACGCATATTGGGCGGAGCGAACAGATCGCGCTGCAAACGCTCGATCTCATCAAGCAGACCGTGGGTGCGGATAACGTCGAGTTGACGCTGGGCTACGTCGGCACGATCCCCGCCGCCTATCCGATTAACGCGGTCTATCAATTCAGTCGCGGGCCCGAAGAGGCCATCCTGTGGGTCGCGCTGAAGAAGGATAGCGGAATCCGCCTGGAAAAACTGGAAGAAGAACTTCGTGCAAAGTTCGCCGATCAACTTCCCGACGTGCGGGTCTCCTTCGAGCCGGCCGACATCGTGAATGAAGTGATGAGTTTCGGTTCGCCCACGCCGGTGGACGTTGCCGTCAGCGGCCCCAACTTTGCCGAAACTCGCGCCTTTGCCAGCAAAATGCAAGTTGAATTAGCAAAGATACCATCGCTCAGGGATCTCCAGATCACGCAGTCGCTCGACTACCCGACCATCCAAGTTAATGTGGACCGTGAGAAGGCCGGCCTGGCCGGCGTTTCGCCCACCGATCTCTCCCGCGCGATTGGTCCGGCGACTTCCTCCAGTCGTTTCGTCGTGCCGAACTTTTGGGCCGATCCCAAAACGGGAATCGGGTATCAAGTTCAAGTCGAGATTCCTCGGCCAGTCGTCCGACCGCTCGGCGACGTTGCCGGCGTCGGCTCGATCGGCGATATTGAATCCCTGCCCGTCAAGCAGAACGGCGCGAGCCAAGTCTTGGTTCGCGATGTGGCCTCCGTAACGGCCGGAACGATGCCCGGCGAGTACGACCGCTACAACATGCGGCGGCAAATCGGCCTGACGGCGAACGTGGTGGGGGAAGACTTGGGCACGGTCTCGCGTCGCATCGACCAATCGCTCAAGCGGAGCGGCACCCCGCCCGTCGGCGCGAAGGTGGAAGTTCGCGGACAGATACCGCCCATGCGCGAGATGCTTAGCGGCTTGGGCCTTGGGCTGGGGCTGGCCGTGGTCTTTATTTTTCTGCTTTTGGCGGCCAACTTTCAATCGCTGCGTCTGGCATTGACCACGGTATCGACCGCGCCGGCCGTCGTCGCGGGAGTGGCCCTGACCTTATTCGCCACGCACACGACGCTCAACATCCAATCGCTGATCGGTTCGATCATGGCAATCGGCGTTGCAATGGCCAATGCGATCCTCCTGGTGACGTTTGCCGAGAATCGGCGGCGGCAAGGAGAATCGGCGCCGGTTGCCGCCGTTGCCGGCGCGTCGGGCCGCTTCCGCGCTATACTTATGACCAGTTGTGCCATGATGGCGGGCATGTTTCCCTTGGCACTAGGCCTGGGGGAGTCCGGGCAGCAGAACGCGCCGCTAGGTCGCGCGGTGCTGGGTGGATTGGCGGCTGCCACCTTGGCCACGCTGTTCGTTCTGCCGAGCGTCTTTGCACTCATACAAAATCGCGCTAGCGCGCGCTCGTCGTCGCTCGATCCGGACGATCCCGAGAGCGTCTACTATGCGCCTTCCGGCGGTGCGCCCGCCGTTGACCTGGGAGGAAGTAAAAAATGAACCGAACTATCTTGACGGTGGGACTGCTCGTAGTCGGTGCGGTCGGAGGGGGAGTCGGCTATCACCTCTGGTTGTTCGGTTTGGGACGCGGTGGCGGAGAACCCGCCGCGCCGCCCGCTGCAACGGTCGAAAGTCCGCCGATCCGCGTAGTCGTAGCCGTTCCCGTTCGCAAGGCATTGCGACGCACGTCCGTGCAGCCCGGCCAGATACAGGCTTTCGCCCAGACGCCTTTGTTCGTTAAGTTCCCCGGCTACGTGCAAAAAACGTACGCCGACATCGGCGACCGCGTGAAGCAGGACGAGCCGTTGGCCGACCTTTCGATCCCCGAATTGCAGGACGAATTCCGCCAAAAGGAAGCGATGGTGACCCACGCCAAGGCGGGCGTGCAACAGGCGACTACTGCCGTGAGCGCGGCGGAGAAGGCAATTGAAACCGCAGCGGCTGGAATTCGCGAAGCCCAGGCGGGCACGATCCGCGCGAAGGGAAAATATGAACGCTGGAAATCTGAGCATGCACGCACCGTGGAATTGGCAACCAGTCAGAGCATCGAGCGCAAGCTGGTCGACGAAACCCGGAGCGAATTGAGTTCGGCGGAAGCCGGCGTCACCGAAGCGGCGGCAAAAGTTGCCGCAGCCGAAGCCTCTTTGGCCGAACGCAAGGTGGGCGTCGAAAAAGCCAAGGCCGATCTGGCCGTCGCCCAGGCAAGCGTCGGCAACGCCGAGGCCGATCTGGCCCGCACTAAATCGCTCCTCACCTACACGCAGGTCCGCATGCCTTACGTTGGGGTCGTCGTCGAACGCAATGTCGATCGCGGCGATTTTGTCCAACCGGCCAGTACGGCAACGGCCAAACCGCTGTTTGTGGTCGCGCAAAGCGATACGGTACGGATTTTCGTCGACGTGCCGGAAATGGATGCGGCTCAGATCGAATTGGGTGCCAAGGCGTTCATCCACGTTCAATCTCTTCCCGGACGCACGATCGAAGGCACCGTAACGCGGACGAGTTGGGCCTTGGGAGTCAACCGCACGCTCCGCACGGAACTGGATATCCCCAACCCGAAAAATATCTTGCGTCCCGGCATGTACGCGAGCGCGGAAATCGTTCTTGAGGAACGCTCCAACGTCCTCGCGCTGCCGTCGACGGCGATTTTTACGATCGAAAAGCAAGCCTTTTGCTGTTGTGTCGAAAGCGATAAAATCGTGCGAAAGCCCATTACCGTGGGAATGCGAACGGCTCAAGAGGTGGAAGCGATCGACGGCTTAACGGGCAAGGAAGCGGTCGTGCAAGCTCAGCCCGCTTCGCTGCAAGCAGGGCAACGGGTTGAAGTAACGCGGCCGTGAGGAACGTCGCGTTCCCTAGGCCGGAACTGCCCATGCCCGCTCCTACTCGGCTGCCGATGCTTCGCTATTGCCCTTCCCGCAACCGTCGATCGCCGGACGCGGGCAAGGCGATCGTCGGAGGGTTGCCCAAGGCCACGAAGAGACAGAACTGGGCTCGATCGTACTCGATGGTCGCGGCGATGTAGTCTTGCCGCGCTCGCGCCAATTGGTCGAGGCCGTTAAGAACTTCGATCGGCAACCCCAAGCCGCCTCGCATCCGCGTCAGTTCTTCGCGAAAACCGGCTTCGGCGCTAGCGATCTGTTGTTGTGCAATGTCAATTTGACGATGCCGCGCCGCCGAAATGCCGTACGCCTCGCCAACCTCCTCCCGGATCTTATTCGCGGTCCGCGCCCGCTCGCTCTCGGCCCGTTCGACCTCGGCTTCGCGTCCTCTCTGCCGGGCCAGATTGCCGATACCGAGATTCTGCAAGGTCCAAACCGCCGACACGTCGAAGTCGCTGCGGCTGGAATACTGAAAGCTCGTCGGAGGAGACAGATTGCCGCCGCCCCCAAACTCCCCGGCACTGTAGCCGGCTGAAATTGTCGGCAAGAGTGGACGCCACCGCTCTTCTTTCCAACGAGCCTCGGTCGCGGCGACTTCCCAGCTCCGCGCGGCCAGTTCCGCGCGGCAGCGGAGGGCAATGCCAATCAGCGATGCGAGGTCGTAGCTCGGATCGACGATGTCCATCGCACATATCGGCCCTGGAACCGTTTGCAGCCGGTTGGACGGATCGAGATCGAGAAGACTCGCCAACCGAGCCGAGGCAACCCCAACTCGTTCCTCGGCACGATAAACCAGGTTGTGCAGCATCAGCCCACGAGCTTGTGCGCGGTCCACATCGGCCTTGCGAGTACGACCAACTTTGACGAATGCCGCGACCGCATCAATCACTTGGGCGGCGTCGGCATCCGTCTGCCAGCAGGCATCCCGACTTGCCTCGGCACCCATTAGTTCAAAGTATTTGAGAACGACGTCCAATAGGATCGTATTCGAGGCGGCTTGGGCATCGAAGCGGGAAACGGCAACGCGTTGCTGCGCGACGAGCGGTTCAAAGAGGGCGTTGCTCAAGGGCGTGTAGATGCGAACGGCCGGAATGCCGACCGTTCCGGCTCCGATCGCACCCGCGCCGCCGCCGACATAGAGCGACTGCGAGTTGACATCAAAAATCTCTCCGGTGTCGCGCTGCAAGGCACCTCGATGGATGTGAAAATTGCCACCGGCAACGAGCGCGGGCAACCATTGGGCCTTGGCTTGCTGCTGGAACGCAAGATTGGCAAAAATGGCTTCTCGGGCGATGCCAATCGTCGGATTCTCCCGCTCGGCAAGCACGAGGGCCGCCGGCAGGTCGATGACGTAGGTCCGCACGGGAGTTGGAGGCAGAGGTTCCGCCGCGTTTACGGTGCCCGTCGCGATCATCGCGGCCGCGCACAGCACGAACACGAACGGAAAGCATTGGCTCGGCTTCATGCGCCCTTTGAGGCACCGACTTCGCCCGGCTTGTCCAGGTGGTGAATCGGGCTGGACAACTGCAACGTCCGAGAATTGCCGTTGTTGAAATTGTGGTTCACCTGGGGGATTGGGTTGACGTGCAGTCGGATTTAGCCGTCCAGCCCGATTCACGATCTCGACGAGCGAGGCAGGGTCTTGAATCAACTTGGGGAGTACATCCGGCCGCATGGCTTACTTTTCCATCGGTGGCGGGATGGTTTCCGTTGGCCCCGCCACGGGATGCAGCAGAGCATTCACCGGCGGCTGCCCCAATGCGACGTAAAGTTCCAACTCCGCGCGATTGTAGTCAAGGATCGCGTTGAGGTAGTCGCCCCGTCCCTGTCCGAGCAGCCGAAGGCTGTCCATGACTTCGATCGGTAAGCCGACTCGCCCGCGGATCCGAGTAAGGTCTTCGCGAAATGCCTCCTGGGCCAACTGCACGATTTTTTCACCGGTGGCGATTTGAGACCACCTGGCGTGTGCCCGCGAGTAGGCTTCCGCCACGTCGTCTCGAACCTGGTCCATGACGCGAATCATCTGGTAGTTC
>JANXOJ010000178.1 GCA_025353625.1 Planctomycetota bacterium
GAGCGACGTCCGCACCCGCCAGCGAACCGCTATGGTCATGGGGGGAAACGCCGGCCCGTTCTTTGCCGATACTTCGCTGCGATTCGATCCCAACCAGCAATCGGTGATAGGGATCGATGGTTTTGGTCGCCACCAGTGGAATGTTTCGCTCGCGGATAACAACAACCGCAATAACAGCTATAACTACAATCCTTATAATCCGTACATGGCCTTTCAGAACCAAGCGCGAGGTTGTGGCCACCTCCTAGTCCTATCGATGGGTTCTCGGATTTACGGCCTCGATCCCCTTCGCGGTTCGGCGGGCACGGCTTCAGGGAGCGGCAGTTCCAGTCAAAAGTTGTGGTCGATCGACCTCAACGACCCGAGTGCCGATGGCAGCGAGACCAACGTTGTTAACTTCGCGCAGGGGCCGGGGATGTATCGCCGCGCAAATCAGGTGACGGCCTTCGGACCGATGACCAGCCGCTACGTTTGCTTCATGCGGCTGCGAAGTCTCGTTGCAGCAGATCCTTTGACCGGCGAGTCCATTTGGGTGCGGCGGGAAATTCCTGTGGGCAGCGAGATATTTGGCGACGAACAATATGTGTTCGTCCTGCCGCCCGGCAAGGGTGAAGCGAACGTCTTCCGTGCAAGCGACGGCGAGTTGCTCGGCACGCGCAGCATTCCACGGTCGAAAATCGGCGAAAATCCCACGAACAACGGTAACGCTCGGGGCTTCTATTCCGGCCGGTCGGGCGATGCCTTGATCTATTTTGGCCGCAAGGTGCTGCAATGGGACCAGGCGACCGGGAACAACGGTCGCACATTGAGCCTGTTCGATCCGTGGGAAAAGCGAACGGTTTGGCCGCCGCGCAAATTTGCCGCGGGTTCCAGGTATGCGGTCGTCGAAGAGGATTCCGTGGCGGTCCTTGAGCCGGACGGCCATTTCGTCCTCGTGGCAGTGAATGACGGTCGCGCGATTGCCGACGTGAAACTCAAGCTCCGCGAGAAAATGTCGCTCATCGATCTCACGGTCTCCCAATTGGGAGACCAATATATCGTCATGGCGCACGACGGTAATCTCGGTAATAACAACGGTAATCAAACCGCCACGCAGCAAATGCCCGGCACCATCTGGCAGCCGATTCAGCGCGCTCGCATTTTCGCCTTGGATCTCCAAGGCAAACCGGTCTGGGCCGAAGGGACCGATATCGAGAAACAGCACTTTGTTGCCAGCCAGCCGGGCCGCTTGCCGGTGCTGCTGTTTGCTTGCACGCATTATGAGATGCAGAAAAACGGCCAAGGTGCGACGCCGCATACAAAGGTCGTCGCCATCGATCGGCGAAACGGCTCGATCGTTTACGACAAGGACAGCCCGGATCCACAAAATGGGCTGACGATGGATATCGCAGGCAATCCAGGCGATAAGACGGTATCCATTGGCGTCCATAATCGTACGTTGGTATTGAACTTTACGGACAAGGCGATCAAGGATCCGCGGCGGAGCAACGAAGTGGTCAAGAAGAAGGGGCAGGGCACATTGGGCGACGCGCTGCTCAACGCCTTGGGGCTTCCGCTGGGCCCCTAGCTACGCATCTCGCTCCGCGAGATAACGAAAGACAATTTTTGTAACACTTTACCGGAGTGACGTAAATTCGAGGCAGATTACTTCGTGGGGCAGGTTTTTAATCTGCCTGAATTCTGGGCAGGTTGAAAACCTGCCCCACGAATAAACATTTCCACTCCGCTAAAAAGATACCAATTTTTGCGCATTGTGAGCCGAATCAACATCTTGCAAAACGAGATGCGAGAAAGCGATGGACCGATGAAAAACCTACTATTGCCTCTGCTCTGCCTTGCCATCATGGCCCCGCCGGCCACCGCGCGCGCCGCCGATAAAGATGCCGAGCGCATCGTCGGTCGCGGGCTGGACTGGCTGGCAACGCACCAGTCGCGTCTCGGCCATTGGACCGCTCCCGAAGGCCGCTACCCGACAGCCATTACCGCGCTATCGGCGATGGCGTTGCTTTGCGAAGGTTCGACGACAACGCAAGGCAAGTATTCGGTTAATATTCGCCGAACGGTCAACTACCTCGTCAGCCGCGCCAACAAAAACGGCCTGATCGGTGCCCGCGACGATGACCGCTACACCTATGGCCACGGCTTCTCGATGCTCTTTCTTTCCCAGGTTCTGGGTGAGGAGGAAGACCTCGACCGCCGCAAGGAAATCATCGACATCCTCAATAATGCCGTAAAATTCACCGGCCAAGCCCAGACCGGTGCCGGCGGCTGGGGTTACGTTAGTGCAAAAGACGGCGGCGATTTTGACGAAGGCTCGACCACCATCACGCAGGTCCAGGGCCTTCGCGGCTGCCGCAATGCGGGCATCGCCGTCCCCAAGGAAATTATTGACAAGGCCGTCGGCTACATCCGCAAATGCACCGGTAGCGACGGCGGCGTGGCTTATAATTCACACGGCGGCGGCGGACGCCCCCCCATTACGGCTGCGGCAATCGCTTGCCTTTTTAACGCCGGTGATTACGATGATAAGTTCGTTCCCAAACTCATGCACTACTGCGAGCAGAATTTTGGCGACGTAAATAACCAAAGCTCCGGCCACTGGCACTATGCCCATTACTACTACTCGCAAGTCCTCTATCGCGAAGGGGGCAAGAAGTGGGACACCTATCGCAAGCTGGTTTACGCCCGGCTGGTTAGCGAAGCCAATCCAGACGGCTATTGGGAACAGGGCTTCATGGGCGCGGCCTATACGACGGCCATGAACCTGACGATCCTGCAACTCGATCGCGGCACACTTCCTATTTATCAACGGTGATTGAAAACGAAAAGCGAAGGACCATGAATCAAGAAATCAGCCCTCACGATACCTCGGCCATCGAAAAACTCGACGGTGCCCGCCGCAAGATCATGGACCAGTTGTCCCAGGTCATTGTCGGCCAGGCCGCAGTCATGGAAGAGCTGTTAATCTGCCTCTTCAGTCGCGGCCACTGCCTTTTGGAAGGCGTTCCCGGTTTGGCCAAGACGCTGATGATAAGCACGCTGAGCCGCACCTTGAATCTCAGTTTCAGCCGCATCCAGTTCACGCCCGACCTGATGCCGGCCGACATCACCGGCACCGACGTGATCGAGGAAAACCGTTCTACCGGCAGCCGCGAGTTCCGCTTCTTGGAGGGCCCCTTGTTCTCGAACGTGATCCTGGCCGATGAAATCAATCGAACGCCGCCCAAGACGCAAGCCGCACTGCTCGAAGCGATGCAAGAGCGGCAGATCACCGTCGGCCGCGTGCGGCACGGTCTCAGCGATCCGTTCTTCGTGCTGGCCACGCAGAACCCCATCGAGCAGGAAGGCACCTATCCGCTGCCCGAGGCCCAGCAAGACCGCTTCATGTTCAAGGTATACGTCAAATATCCGAACTTCCAG
>JANXOJ010000186.1 GCA_025353625.1 Planctomycetota bacterium
AATCGTTTAACCCGAAGCCAACGGCGACGAATTTGGGCTATATTGCCGGGGGAACGACGCAATCGGGGTTGCCGGTGACCGGTGCGCTGGTCGCCACGTCGCGACCGCCGTTCGCCGTTCGCCCTACAAAAGCTGACATGCACCCGATGAAAAGGGGGCGGCGTCCCACCGAGACTCCGCCCCTCCGGTCCTACTCGGCCGTTAAGCTTACTCAAGCGTTAAGATTGTAACTCGGTTTTGAATTTCCTCCGCCCGTGCTTGGTTTCGTCGGTCCACACCCGTTCCACGGGTCGATACCTCCAATCGGTTGCATCTATGTTAGATGGCCCCTGACATTGCCCGACGTATAGGCGGGCTAAACCGAAGTTGAAGGATACTGCCATGCCAATGGTCTATTGCCAGCTATTTTCTGGAGAGAAGCTCCTCGCCGACCGACTTCTGGTCTCCATCGAACGAGATGGTGGGGCGAAGGAAAAAAATGATCGCGGCTGTACGTTCCGGGTTCCCCCAGACCAACTGACGTCCATCCGAGCCGACCAAGCAATGCGGCTGGAATTCCCCGAGAAAGTTGCCCGAAGACTGAAAATTGCCGTAGGCAACTCGCTAAACATAGTTGCCCAACAGATTCACGATCGCATCGCACACTTCAACGAGGCGTTCGCGTCAGAGTGATAGCCTGAAACCTGTCGGACGTCGCGCTTATCGGTTGAGAAGGCAACGTCGCGCCGGCGTGTCGGGTATGGATGTTGGTTTGCACGAGAAAAATATCGGGGAAAACGACCGGTGGATCGTTACGCCCGAGACGACTATACTCTTGGGAGAGAAATCTTCACGGTTCGCCCGTTCTCCCTTTTGGAGTAGTCACATGCCCGTCTCTGGTTCGCCCACCCCCGAGCGTCAGCGTCTCGACGACGACTCCCAGCGCAAGGCCAATTGGAAGCGTTGGGGGCCCTATCTGGCCGAGCGGCAATGGGCCACCGTTCGCGAGGACTATTCCGCCGATAGCCAATGCTGGACGTATTTTCCGCACGAACACGCGCGCAGCCGCGCCTATCGCTGGGGCGAAGACGGGCTGCTAGGCATCACCGATCGCGAATGTCGCCTGTGCTTTTCCCTCGCGCTTTGGAACGGGAACGATCCATTTCTCAAGGAGCGGCTCTTCGGCTTGGCCAACCCGCAGGGCAATCACGGCGAGGACGTTAAGGAGTGTTACTACTATCTTGACTCGACGCCGACGCACTCCTTCATGCGGGCACTTTATAAGTATCCTCATGCCCGCTTTCCCTACGAGCAACTCGTTGCCGAAAATGCGCGTCGCAGTCGCCGCGATCCTGAATACGAACTGGCCGATACGGGCATTTTCTCCGAGAACCGTTATTTCGACATCCTGGCGGAATATGCCAAGGCCGGGCCCAACGACATTCTTGTATCGATTTCGATAACGAATCGTGGACCTCAATCGGCACCGCTTCACATTCTTCCTACAATCTGGTTTCGCAACACCTGGAGTTGGGGATGCCGGCACGAAGGCTGCTGGGTTAAGCCGCGATTGGCCTTGGCCGAAGATGGCATGGTGCGTTCCGATCACGTCACGCTCGAACATTTTCGACTTGCCGCTGAAGCTGCCTCCGACGGCACGCCCTTCGACTGGCTCTTCACCGAAAACGTCACCAACAATCAGCTTCTCTACAAGAACGAAAACGAATCGCGATTCGTCAAAGATGCGTTTCATCACTACGTCGTTGAGGGAGACACAGCGGCCGTCAATCCGCGACAGTTCGGTACGAAAGCGGCGGCACACTACACGCTCAACGTGCCGGCGGGCGGAACCGTCACCTTGAACTTGCGCCTCTTCGCGGAAGCGCATGCACCGGAACAAACTTTTGGCGATGCTTTTAAGACGGCTTTTGCCGTTCGCAGTGCCGAAGCCGACGACTACTATGCTGCGATTCTTCCCCAAGGAAGCGACGACGATCGCCGCATCGCGCGTAGTGCCTATGCCGGATTGCTTTGGAGCAAGCAGTTCTATCATTACATCGTCGAGGATTGGCTTGTCGGCGACCCGAACATGCTCACGCCGCCGGCATCGCGGCTTTCCGGACGGAATTCCGATTGGCGGCATCTCTTCAACCGCGACATTATCTCCATGCCCGACAAGTGGGAATATCCCTGGTATGCGGCGTGGGATCTGGCATTCCACATGATCCCCTTCTCGCGGCTCGACCCGATGTTCGCCAAGGAGCAATTGAGCCTTTTCCTGCGGGAATGGTACATGCATCCCAACGGCCAGATGCCGGCCTACGAATTCGACATGGGCGACGTGAATCCGCCGGTGCATGCCTGGGCCTGTTGGCGCGTCTACCAAAACACCAAGTCCCACGACAATTGCGATTGGCGATTCCTTTCTAGCGTCTTTCAGAAGCTGCTCATCAACTTTACCTGGTGGGTCAATCGCAAGGACTTTAACGGCAAGCATATCTTTGCGGGCGGGTTCTTGGGGCTGGACAATATCGGCGTCTTCGATCGTTCGCGGCCATTGCCCAATGGAGGGCAATTGGAGCAGGCCGACGGCACCGCATGGATGGCCTTCTATTGCGGTACGATGCTTTCGATGGCCTTGGAACTTGCCGCCTTCGATCCGGGCATGGAAGATATAGCCTCGAAGTTCTTCGAGCACTTTATCCATATTGCCGATGCCATTAACACGCTTGGCGGCACCGGCCTGTGGGACGAGCAAGATGGTTTCTACTACGATCAGATGGACATCGGCGGCCAGCGCGTGCCGCTGCGGCTGCGTTCGATGGTCGGCCTGATGCCGCTCTTGGCGGTGGAAGTGCTGCCGGACTCAAGTACGGTCGATCTGCCCGGTTTCCAAAAGCGGCTGGCTTGGTTTCTCACCTATCGCCGCGATCTCACCTCGCATATCACCTACATGCAAACGACGGAAGAGAGCCCCGTCGGCGGCTGCCACTTGCTGGCGATACCCTCTCAAGAGCGCCTGATGCGCGTCCTTCGCTACATGCTCGACGAGAGCGAATTCCTCTCGCCGTTCGGCATCCGCTCGCTGTCGAAATACTACGGCAGCAACCCCTACGTCTTTCGCTGCGGCGACCAGGAATTTCGCGTCGGCTACTTGCCCGGCGAATCTGATTCCGGCCTTTTTGGCGGCAATTCCAATTGGCGCGGGCCGATCTGGTTCCCGCTCAACTATCTCTTGATCGAAGCAATGGAAAAATACTATCTCTTTTACGGCAACGGGCTGAAAGTCGAATGTCCGACAGGCTCGGGGAAGATGATGAATCTGCAAGAAGTGGCTCGCGAATTGGCCTCGCGGCTAGCGCGTCTTTTTCGGCCCGACCGAGATGGCTGTCGCCCCTACCACGGCCCATCGGGACCGCTTGGCGCGGACGAGCCGCTATTATTCTACGAATACTTCGACGCCGAAACTGGCCGGGGGCTGGGTGCCAGCCATCAGACCGGCTGGACGGCACTCGTGGCGAGTTGTCTGGAAAAGTTAGACGTCGCACGGAAGTAGAAGATTGCGACGTTATAGACGCGGTTTTCCTGCTACTTCCCCTCCACCAGTTTTGCCAAGCGATTCGCCTGGGCCCGCACGCCTTCTAAGTCCGGATTCAAGCGCAGGGCACGGCGGAAGCTTTCGAGCGCGGAGATAGGGTTGCCGAGTTCCAGGTAAGCGCGCCCCATTCCGACGGCGGCAATGAAGTGGTAGGGGTTGATTTCCAACGCCTCGTGGCAGTCGCGAACCGATTCGGTATAGTGCCCTAGCGCGTGTTGCGCATAGGCCCGTTGGCTCCAGGCCTCGGCACAGGCGGGCAACCGCGCTATCAGTTCGCTCGTCAAGCGAACGACTTTCTCGAACTGATGGGCCGAATTGAGGCGCACAATGATCGTCAGCCGCTCTCGATCGTTCTCTTCGCCGACGCGCATCCAGACTTGACGGATACTATTCTCGGCAAGCACCCGCACGGTGCGGTCGTCGTCCAAGAGGGCCGCGCCAAGAACGGGGTTGGAATCGTACGTGCCGAGGAAGCCCAAGGCCAGCACCGCTGCACGGCGGGTCTCGCGACGCACATCGCTCGTCAGCCGTTCCAATGTGCCCGCCGTGTACGCATCCGAAATACGACTGGCAAAATTGGCCGCGTCGGGCCGATCCAAATAGTCCCGATAGAGGCTCAAAATCCGTGGTTCTCGCGCTTCTTCACTCACACCGTCACTCCCGCAAATAATATCGACCATTCTCGCCAAAGCGGCTCTGCGCGCCAACAATCGGGCGTTGCAACTTCCATTGTAATTGGTCCTTGGATTATTTTCCAAGCGGCGAACAGGAAAGCGGGAAAAAAGTAGTGGGAACTTTGCAGCGAGCTACCATCTACGACTTGCCCACCTGCGGCAAATCGGCTCCGCAACGGGAGCAATGCGAAAAGACGACCGGACTTAAAATGCCGCACTTTGGACATACCTTATGTTGCCGCAGGATGGACGAACCGAGCAGGCTGATGCCCGACTCCGCATCGCCGTGCGAGGCATCGTGGTGCGGATCGTGCAGGACCGAGTCATCCTCGGGCGGCGGTTCCGGCGCAACTTTGTACGGAGGCCCGAGAAGCCCCAAGATGTCGTCGTCGGTGATCGGCGGCTTCTTCGGCGTGCGAGCTGGCATCGCCACGTCGACGCGAGCGCGACAGTACGGGCACAGACCGGACTTTCCGGCAAGCTCATTCTTAACCTTCAACACATGTCCGTTCGGACAGTTGACAGTGATGGACATCGTGCGACCTCCACAAACGGATGCTTACCCTATTATACGCGGCAGCCGCGACGGGGGCGAATGGGTTCACAACAGAATCAAAAGTTCGTAGCCCCGACTCGACGTCGAATTTCCGCCCAAAGGCGGGACTACGAACATTCGCTCAGCAACTTTGCAGCTTCCACGACAATAGTCCGTCCACCACGAATCGGCACGCAATAGTCAATTTCAGCAGAATCGACCTACGGCGCATCCTTCTTCAGGTTCTCCAGCGACTGCACGGGGCTGGCCGACGGCGTTTCGATCGCGTGGTCGTGGTCGGCGTGATCTAAGGTGGAATGATCGTGCCCATCGGCATCCTTGGGCTTGTCCTTGGCCTTTTCCTTCTTCTTGACGATGCTCTCTCGACCGAGGTGAATCTTCCGATAGACGTCGTCGGAGATCACATAATACCAATCGGCAAAGCGGGTGTTGAGATCCTTGACGTGCTTCTTACCGGCCGTAACCTTAGCGTCGTACTCCTCTTGCTTCCGCTTGTTCTCCTTCTCAATTCGCTCGCGCTCCGCCTTGATGTCTACCTTGGGCTCATCCTTCTTAACCTCATCCTTTTTCTTATCGTCTTTCTTGCTTTCATCTTTTTTGCCAATATCCACCTTCGTGGCATCATCCTTCTTTTCTTCTTTTTTCTTGTCCTCTGGCTTTTTGTCGTCTGGCTTTTCCTCCGGAATCTTCTCAAAAGCCGGCTTAATGATCGCCTCTTGATTGAAGTCCGCCATGACGAACAAATAGCGGTTCAAGGCGGGCGTCGATTCATCCTTCTTCGCATCCTTTACATCTTTCGATTTATCGACCGCAGCCGATGGCTCGCCCGTGGTCTCGCCAAAGCGCAGCACATAACGAGCACCATCATTGAGTAGCAACGAAATCTCGCCTTTGCTGGAAATCAACTGGAATTGCCCCTCCGGGCCGGAAGGGTCTTGGAGCGGAAAAAATCCACGGCTGGCCAATGACTTCGCCACTTTGGCATCCTCGATGCTCTTAATGCGAAGATCGGCCGGCACCGCCCCCGGCTTACGCTCCACATCGACGATCTTCAAATCGTCGAGGGCAAACTTCAAATCGTCGAGTTTCTTCGCGTCGAGTTCCTCGTCGGCGGCCATCGTACGATGAACGAGGCGAATCTCCTCGGGCTTCGTCTTGGTGGTATCCGGTGCAAGTTCCTCAATCATCTTCCAGGCGGAATCGCCGCTCACATTGCATGCCAGAACCATCTGGCCTTTAACCTTAAGCGGTGCCCTCTCGTCGCCGAGATCGAACGTGTAGTCCTTGATCTGCACTTTCTGCAAGTTTATACTGTTGAGATTCAACAGGTTCCGCTCGATCCATTCTTCAAACTTTACGGAGAGTTTGTTGCTGTCGAAGCTGGCGATATAGACCGGCTCCTTGTCGGGATAGCGGATGTAACGGTGATCGGGCTGGTCCGGCAGCGACTTGCCAACAATGGCGGAAGCAAGGTCGTGGCCCTCCTTGTCCTTCATGGAAATGCGCATTCCAACACCGTCGTCGCTAGCCTGGACGTGCTCGGGATCGGGATCGATCACGCCGTACATGTTATGGAACTTTCGGACCACACTTTGGTCCATCGTTGGCGTCTGTTGGCTGAAACCGGGCGCGACGCCGATGATCTTCAAGTCCATGAAGGCATTTGCCGCGGTAGCCAGATGCTCCTTGGCGTCAGCCGGATATTTACTGTGCGAAGGGATCAACCATCGCTGGTTTTCCTTGGCCACCTCAAAGCGCACCGGCTGACGGCTGGTTTGGTCGAATTGCAGCACGAGAAGGCTGGTCACATCCTTGGGATCCTTGAGGTTGCGGAACATAACCTGACCGACAACACTCTCGGTGGTCTTCGATGGCGGGGTCGGACGCGTGGCCCAAGCCACGGCGACGACCAATGCAGCCGCAACCAGGAATCCGCCCGTTTTTGAAGTTTCATTGCCGTTCATTTTTTGTCTCTCCAGATACCGACTCCCGCGTTGCGGGATGCTCGTTAGGAATTCTGAATTGTTTTTGAGGTTGAAATAATTGAGTATCGACGTCGACAAAGCTCTCGCGGAGCGAGATGAGAACTTAAACCAACCGCTTTTTCGACACGCCTTCGCGCTCGCGTGCGCGGCGGGTGAAGAAGACGAAGGCCGCGACCAACAGCGGCGGAATCGGCGGCAAGATCACCGCCCAGAGCTTATAGAAGCCCTGCATGCGGTGAATCTTCGCATCGAGTTGGACTTCAAGCCTCTTGGTCTGCTCGTTGTACTTCTTGTCGCTTTCCTTATTTTTTGCCGTGAGATTGCTTTGCAAATTATTGAGCAAAATCGCCAACTGCTGCTCGGCGGC
>JANXOJ010000190.1 GCA_025353625.1 Planctomycetota bacterium
AAAATCCGCCAGCCAAATTCGCAGCCCAACTCGGTGCGCCGAAGTACGTTCCTGCACCCGTTCGCTACCGTCGCCGCTTGGCGGGGTTGATATTTTAAGGAAAGTTGCATAGAATGAAGAGGCTTTGCGATGGCCCTCCCTGGTGTTACGCGTCCCCCCAAGCAGCCCCCCTGCAACCGTGAGCTGGCCGTTACTGTGAGCCGTCTATAACTGTGAGGTCGTCAAGCAGTGTTCAACCATTTTGCCGTTGTTAGGCGTTATCGCGTTGGCTTCCTGTCGGCGGCGGTCTGCCTGTTGCTATCGGCACTGAACGGTCAAGCGGCCGACGCTTTGACCTTCAACCGCGACATCCGCCCGATCTTGGCCGAAAATTGTTTCTCGTGCCACGGGCCGGACAGCGCATCGCGGAAGGCGGAACTTCGGCTCGACAAGCGCGAAGTGGCAGTCAAGTCGGGCGCGATCGCGCCCGGCAAGCCGGACGAAAGCGAGATGATCCGGCGGATTCTCTCGACCGAGGCGAGCGAAGTGATGCCGCCGGCTTCGATCCATAAGCAGCTTACGGCGGCACAGAAGGAGACGCTTAGAAAGTGGATCGCGTCGGGTGCCGAGTATCAGCCTCTGTGGTCGTTTATTGCGCCCGTGCGACCGGCCTTGCCCGAGGTGAAGGACAAAGCGTGGGTTCGCAACCCGATTGACCGCTTCGTTCTGGCCGCGCTCGAGCGGCGCGGAATGCAGCCGGCCCCGGAAGCCGACCGCCGCACGCTGGCGCGGCGGTTGAGTCTCGACACGACCGGCCTGCCGCCAACGCCGGAGATGGTCGAGGCGTTCGTCAACGATCGCGCGGAGAATGCGGGCGATACGCTCGTCGATCAATTGATGCAATCGCCGCATTGGGGCGAACATCGTGCCCGCTACTGGCTGGATGCGGCCCGCTATGCCGATACGAACGGCATTCACTTCGACAACTTCCGCGAGATTTGGACGTATCGCGATTGGGTGATCGATGCCTTCAATAAGAACCTGCCGTTCGATCGCTTCACGATCGAGCAATTGGCGGGCGACTTGCTTCCCGCGCCTTCGATGGACCAACAGATCGCCACGGGCTTCAATCGCTGCCATGCCACGACGAACGAAGGAGGCGTGATAGCGGAAGAGTATCTGGTTCTCTACACGCGCGACCGCACGGAAACGACCTCGCGGGTCTGGCTGGGGCTGACGGCCAACTGTGCCGTGTGCCACGATCACAAGTTCGATCCGCTACCGCAAAAAGAATTCTATCAGCTTACCGCGTTTTTCAACAACACCACGCAAGCCGCGATGGACGGCAACGTCAAAGACACTCCGCCGGTGGTGTTCGTCGCCTCATCGCCGGAGGATCGCAAGCGTTGGACCGATCTTGAGAGCGAGATTGCCAGCGTCAAAAAGCAAATCGACGATCGCAAGCAGGCCGCCCAGGTCGATTTTGAAAAATGGCTCGTCGGCCCGGCCCGAGCGGCTCTTTCGGCAAAGGTGCCGGGCGAAGGCTTGAAGCTGCACGCCGCCTTGAACGAAGGCAAGGGCCGCAGTTTGCAAATCACGCTGGATTCCAAGCCGCGTACCGTGGCCCTCGCCGCCGATGCCGCCTGGAGTGCCGGCGAACTCTCCGCGAAAGCGTTCATTTCGCAAAATAAAACGCCCATCGAAATCGCCGAAGCGGGCGACGTCGACGGCCAGCAACCCTTTTCTTACGGGGCGTGGGTCAAGCTGCCGGGCAAGGTGGGCAGCGGGTCCGTGATGGCGCGAATGGACGACGGCCACGACTTCCGCGGTTGGGATATGTGGCTGGAGAATGATCGCCCCGGCGCGCACCTCATCAATCGTTGGCCCGACAATGCCATCAAGATCGTCTCCAAGACGACCCTCAAGCCCAAGGTGTGGCACCATCTGATGGTCACTTACGATGGCTCCCGCCGCGCGGCCGGTGCTAAAATTTATATCGATGGCAAGTCGCAGCCCGTCGATGTTGCCAGCGATAGCCTCAAGGACACCATGCGGACGCGCGTACCGCTGAAGATTGCCCAGCGGAACAGCACGAGCCGCCTCGATGGCGTTGCCTTGCAAGACTTGCGGATCTATGGCCGCAACCTATCGGAGACGGAAGTTGAAGGGCTGGCCTCTTCCACGCGACTGGCTTCGATCTTGCAAAAGCCGGCCGCCAAGCGAAAGAAAGCCGAGACCGATCAACTGTTTGATTTTTGGCTGCGTCGCGAGGACGCGGTCTATCGGGAACTAGTCGCTCGCGATGCCGATCGCGAAAAGGAGCAAGCCACCCTTCGCATGCGCGGCACCGTCGCCCATGTGATGCGAGAACGCCCGGAGCCGCCCAAGGCTTACGTACTCTTTCGCGGCGACTACGACAAGCGTCGCGACGAAGTGAAGCCCGAGACGCCCAGCTTCCTTCCGCCCATGCCGGCCGACTTGCCTCGCAATCGCCTCGGCTTTGCGCAGTGGCTCTTGCGACCGGAGCAACCGCTAACCGCCCGCGTGACGGTCAATCGCTTTTGGCAAGAGATATTTGGCATTGGCCTCGTGAAGACGACCGAAGATTTCGGCGTCAACGGCGAGGTTCCGCCCAATCAAGAGTTGCTCGATTGGCTGGCGGTCGATTTCCGCGAGTCGGGCTGGGACGTGAAGCGGCTCTTCCGCATGATGGTCACCTCGGCCGCCTATCGGCAGTCGGTGGCGACGACGCCCGACAAGCTCGAACGCGACCCGCAGAACCGCTTTCTCTCGCGCGGCCCGCGCTTCCGCATGGATGGCGAAATGGTTCGCGATTACGCTCTTGCGGCCAGCGGGCTGCTAACGGCGAAGATCGGCGGGCCCAGCGTGAAGCCCTATCAGCCCGAAGGCGTGTGGGAAGCAGTTGCCATGCCGGAGAGCAATACCCACTTCTACAAGATGGACCGCGGCGATGCACTTTATCGGCGGAGCATGTATACGCTGTGGAAGCGGGCGGCTCCGCCGGCATCGATGGATATTTTTAACGCGCCGACGCGCGAGGCATGTACCGTGCGGCGCGAGCGGACGAACACGCCGCTGCAAGCTTTGGTAACGCTCAACGATCCGCAGTTTGTCGAAGCGGCGCGCAAGCTGGCCGAGGCGACGCTCAAGCAAGGCGGCGACAAGACCGATAGCCGGATTGACTTCACCGCCCGACGACTGCTGGCGCGTCCCTTGCAGCCGAAGGAGTTGCAGATCGTGCAAGGCAGTCTCGATTCGCTGGTGAAGCACTACAAAGCCAGCCCGGCGGATGCCAAGGAGCTTCTGACCGTGGGACAATCGAAAGCCGATCCCGCACTCGACCAACCGACGCTTGCCGCCTGGACGATGCTCACGAACGAATTGATGAATTTGGACGAGGTACTGAATAAGTAGCAAGTCGGGCGGAGTCGCGTCCGACGAAGCCCCACCCGATTCGTTCCACAATTGGTGGTTCGGCGGGTCGGATGCTGGTGCATCCAAACGCTCGACCTACCCTACATGAGAAACACAACGATCATGCAAACGCTCGATTCCTCTCGTCGCGGCTTTCTCGATAGGGCCGTTCGCACGCTGGGCGGTGCAGCCGCCGCGGCTGCCGCTTTAAGCCCCGAGGGCACCGCCCAAATGCTCCGCGCGGCCGAGGCGGCGCACGTCCCCGGACCACACTTCCCCGGCAAGGCCAAGCACGTCATCTACTTGCACATGGTCGGCGGTCCTTCGCAGATCGACCTCTACGATTACAAGCCCAAGATGAACGCCATGTACGACAAGGACTTGCCCGACTCGATCCGGCAGGGTCAGCGTTTGACCGGCATGACCAGCGGGCAGGCGAGGTTCCCCATTGCCCCTTCCAAATACAAGTTCGCCCAGCACGGCAAGAATGGCATGTGGGTCAGCGAGTTGCTCCCCAACACGGCAAAGATGGTCGATGAGATGTGCTTCATCCGCAGCATGAACACCGACGCCATCAACCACGAGCCGGCCATCACCTTCGCCCAGACGGGCAACCAGGTTGCCGGCCGGCCTTGCCTTGGATCGTGGACTTCCTACGGCCTCGGCACGCTCAATCAAAACCTCCCCACCTTCGTCGTCATGGTCGCCAAGCCGACGAACATGGAGCAACTTCAAGCCATCTCCGCTCGACTGTGGTCGTCCGGCTATCTGCCGGGCGAACATGCGGGCGTCGCCTTCCGCACTTCCGGCGACCCGATTCTGTACATCAACAACCCGCCCGGCGTTCCGTCCGATGTCCGCCGCACGACGTTCGACGGCATCAAGGCCCTCAACGAGCTGAACTTTAGTGCCTACGGCGACCCCGACATTGAGACCCGCACCAAGCAATACGAACTGGCCCTGCGGATGCAGACCAGCGTGCCGGAATTGGCCGATCTCTCCAAGGAGCCGAAAGCCACCTTCCAACTTTACGGCGAAGAGGCCCACAAGCCGGGCACGTTTGCCAACGCTGCTTTGCAAGCCCGGCGGATGGTCGAGCGGGGCGTCCGTTTCGTGCAGATATACCACAACAACTGGGACTCGCACGGCAACGTGGCGGGCCGTTTGCCCAGCCAGTGCAAGGATGTCGATCAAGCGTGCTTCGGCCTAATTGCCGATTTGAAGCAGCGCGGCATGTTGAACGAAACGCTCGTCGTATGGGGCGGCGAGTTCGGCCGCACGATCTATTCGCAAGGCGGCCTCACGCACGAAAACTACGGCCGCGACCACCACCCCCGATGCTTTACGATGTGGATGTGCGGCGGCGGCTCGAAGGCGGGCATGATCCACGGCGAGACCGACGATTTCTCCTACAACATCACCAAAGACCCGGTGAAAATTCGCGACTTCCACGCCACCATCCTGCACTTGATGGGTTTCGACCACGAGCGTCTCACCTATCGCTACCAGGGCCTCGACCAACGCCTCACCGGCGTCGAGCAAGCCAAGGTTGTCAAAGAGTTGGTTGCGTGATCTGCTCCCCGTTGCCCGCCGCGGGTTCCACTACCGAGCCGCCGTACAAAAATAGCCGCTCACGCGGTGGCAATTTGATTGGCCATCCTACAAACCAGGGTTGCTCAGTACGAGCAACCCTGGACAAACTGCTGTAAAATTGCAGACGGGACGTCCGCACCGGTATCGTTCTACAACGAGTTACCAGTCGCGCCGATGACGGCCGCCACCCGAACCGTCGCCCCATCCGTTGCCGCTGCTTGCGGCCGCTTGGACAAAGAGGGGGATGATCTGTTGGCTGGAAGCGTAGTTGGCATCGCCGCTGTAGGTGGCAATGATGAAGTGAACGCCCGTCGTGGTGAACGTGGCTGCAAAGCTGGCCAATGCTTTGGTCGTCGATGTGGTCGAGGCGGTCAACGCGATTGGCGTAGCAGTCAGCATGGCACCCGTTGTGACATCAAATAGCGTTACCGTACCGGTGGGTGCGGCCGTGGACGTGCTTGAACGTCCGGGGCGAACGGTAATGTTCAACGTGTTGGCCGTGTTGAGAACGACTTGACCGGTCGGATCAACATCCGTCCGCGCGGACGAGAGCGTCGCACTGACCGCTTGCGAGATCGTCTGCGAGTTACTGGCGGCAAAGTTGGTATCGCCCTTATAGACGGCTTTAATACTCGACGTTCCCGTGGGGAGGCTGCTGGTGCTGAACGAGGCCCAGCCGTTATTCACCGTGGCCGTACCTAAAACCGTCACCGCGCCCGTGCTGTCGACGGAATCGAACTCGACCGTACCTGATGGGGCCAAGCCAGCGGACCCGCCGTGGCCACCGCAACCGCCACCATCGCCGAAGCCAAACAGGGAACCGACAAGGGAGGCTGTGGTTGTCGTTGTTGTTGTGCCGACGTTATAGTTGGGCACCACGCGGGCGGTGAACGTCACAGCCTGCCCTGGTGCGACGGGATTGCCGGACGACGACAGCAAGGTCGTAGACGCGGCCTGACTGACCGTTACGCCGACGGCGGCCGTGGATGTGCTGCCGGCGAAGGCCGTGGCACCCAGGTATTGTGCCGTTATACTTTGCGCGGTCGTGCTTACGGCCAAGCTGCCGATGTTCAAGGTCGCTACGCCGCTCCGCAGTCGGGCAGTGCCGATGACCGTGGTTCCGTCCATAAATTGCACGAGGCCCGTCGGCGTACCGCTGGCCGTCGAAACGGTGGCGGTAAGCGTCACGTTCTGGCCGTAGCTGGGCGCGGCATTTGAAGTTGCCAAGGCGGTGGTCGTCGCGGCCTGCGTCGTTGCGGCTGCAGTCGTACTGCCGGCATTCGCTGAGGCATAATATCCGCCGCCGAAGCCGCCCCATCCCCAAAACCCAGACCAGGGGCCGCCGCTCAACAACTGCCGGTCTTCCAACGATTCGAGCCGAACGGTACGCGACCGCGTTGCCCGACGGGCGGGCTTCTTTTTTGATGAATTCTTATCTTTTTGAAACCAGAACGTAATCATGTTGCCTGTTCCTTTCGAGATGGTCGGCCTTGCCCTCGGCCTAACCACCTCAGTCTATCGGTTTTTGGAAAATGGGTCAAATAGAATTCCGCTTTTTCATTGCATTGTGTAGAGTGCGATAAATGCGTAATTTACGACGAATTTCAAGCATGCTACTCTTGGAATTAGGGCGAACTCCATCGGGGGATTCTCGAATCTGAATTGCATTGCTCGTCTTTATTTACGAGAGTTAAAATTTGCTTTCGAAGTTGCTTGTCCGGCTCAATTCGATTACTCTAGGGATGGCAGGCAAAATGGCAGAAGCTATTCGTCGGCCCCTACTCTGGCAATCAACTTTCACCCCACGATTTGAGGCAGCGTACGCGTTCGTGCCGGTTGGTAACATTTCGCGGAGCAATCCGCACGGCATTTGCTTTTGGCTTCGGCGCGTCAGCCCTCGTATATCGGCTCTTGGGAAAACGGCCCGGCCTGCGGGCTGCCGCCATCTAACGATTCGATCCGATACGAGGTCCACTGCCGCGACGAACATCGGACGTCGCTGAAACAATAAATGAAACATCGCCGTTGGAACCTTGCGGTACTCGCCGCAGTCGCGCTGTCTTGCGTCAACGTTTCGGCGCAGTCAATCTGGCAAGGCACGTATGGGGTCACGGGTCCGTTAGCACAAAATGCCCAGGGGCTGGTTGTTTCGTACGATGGCAACAACAGCATCGCCATTCAGCCGCTGATCGGTGCCGACCGCTTCTATGCGTCCAACGTTTTTGGCCAAGGCACGGTCACGGCCAACGTCGAGGCAGGTCTGGCATGGAAGCAACACGATTGGCTGACCGGCGTCACGCAGTACACCGCCCCTACGGCTGCCGGCGAGGTCGATATGCACGCCACCTGGGTCACGGCGGTCATCGGCGCGTACGATCCCACTCAAGTTGGCAGCTATCCTTACTACAAGTTGGGCATCGCCCCGCTCACCGATTTGAATTCCGGGGCCATTGCCACCAGTTGGTTTAACTTGCCTGCCGCGACCGGCGACGACTCGGCCTACTTCAACGTCACGCCGAAGTCGTTCTATAACGGATACAACTACTACACGGCGCAGCAGACTTGGCAACACACGGTCTACGGTGCTTTCTCGCAACAAGGCTCCGCCGACGTCATCAATTCAAGCTGGGGTTTTGGAGATCCCACCGCCACCGACGCCTTGACCCAGGCTGCCGACGGCATGGCCCGCAGCCACCCGCAGACCACCATCGTCTTTGCCGCAGGCAACTCAACGACGCTTTCCAACACGGCCAACAACGTTGGCGGGCCGGCCTCCGGCTACAACAATATCTCCGTCGGCGCCGTGGGCGACTTCTCACCGACCAACTACACGACAATCGCCGAGTTCAGCAGTCGAGGCCCACAGGACTATTACGATCCGGTCCACGGCCTGATACCCGGCGTTCGCGCACCGGTCAGCATCGTCGCCCCGGGCACTACGTTGCTCTCGGCCTATTACGGCGGACAGTCGGGCGGCAACGGCCCCGCGCTTCGCGGCACCGTCGTCGATGCTACTAGCGGCGCGACGAACTACTTCAGCTACGGCCTGGCCGGCACGAGCTTTGCCGCGCCGATCGTTTCCGGCGGCGTATCGTTGCTCGATAGTGCAAGCTATCTATCGCTTTGGGGGCCAACCTCTCGCGACTCGCGGGTCATCAAGGCCGTTCTGCTCAACTCGGCCACGAAGCTGCCCGGCTGGAGCAATGGCCAACAGACCAATAACTCCGGCGTCGTTGTCACAACGCAATCGCTCGACTACCTGCAAGGGGCCGGCATGATCAATCTCGACCATGCCTACGACCAATATCTATTGGGCACGACCGACGTTGCTGGGCAAAGCGGTGGAACCGTCGCGTCCACCGGCTGGGACTACGCTTCCATTAGCAAAGACCCCAATCCGTCGAACACCTCGCACAACGATTACGTCATCCAGTCGCTGCTCAAGGCGGGCACGATGTTCGATACCACCCTATCGTGGTTCCGCGACCTGGGTGCGCCGGTCTTCACCGACAATGCCAATCCCGATCTACAGGATCTCACCACTACGGACGACGGCTTTGCGAATCTCAACCTTGAGCTTTGGGACGCATCGTTCACGCATCTCTACGCTGCATCGATAAGCCCGTACAACGATGTGCAGGAACTGCACTTTACGATTCCCGCCGACGGCAACTACGGCATTCGCGTGACCTATGCCGCCCAAATGTTCGGCACGCCGCAAGCCGAAAACTACGGCCTTGCTTGGGCCGTCCCCGAACCGGGAACGCTTCCCTTGCTGTTGGCGGCAATGGTTGGCGGATGGATGGTGCGGTCCCACCGCAGGAAGAAAAGGTGTCGGGAATCGTCGTTCTGTTTTCAAAGAGAATCATCCGCCTCGATACCCTGCTGACGGGCAGATTTCAACTCTTCGACAAAACGACATTCCGAGCCGCGTGAGGTCTAGCTCTTCGGTGAATGTCTCGATCAATCGTCCGATAAGGGAGTGATGCCGCTCATACTCCTCGGCGGAGGGCGACATGCTTTCCAAAAATCCTCGGGCCTAGGTGAAACGAGCGCCCAGACCGTCCGCGTGGGCCATAAGGGCCTCATACGTCGCCTAGGAGATGCTCGACAATAAAACCCGATTTTCAACTTGCTGGGTAACAACGGACAAGATTCGACCTTGCAGGGATGGCGGGCAATCCTCCAGTTTTACCGGAAAATGGCAAGCTGGGACAGGAAAATTTGCCGTCGAGTTCAACACTGAACTTCCCTGTTTGCACGATTTCGCCTATAATCCGCACCATCCAACGGCCACTCGCGGCTTTTTGCAAGGAGAATCGAGAATCGCCACGGACGGACTTCGGATCGGAATCGGACACGACACGCATCGCCTACGGCAAGGCGGGCCGCTGCGCTTGGGCGGGATTAACATTCCGCACGATCGCGAGATGGTGGGCCATAGCGACGCCGATGTGTTGCTGCATGCCGTGACCGATGCTTTGCTCGGTGCCGCCGCCCTGGGCGATATTGGCCAGATGTTTCCCGATACCGAGGCAAGCAACCGCGGCCGCGACTCGGCGGACATGCTCGCCGCCGCTCGCGATGCAGTAATGGCCGTCGGATACCGAATCATCAACATCGATTGCATCGTTTTCGCCCAACGGCCCAAGCTGCTTTCCTTTCGTCGAGCCGTGTGCGAGCGGATCGCAGGAATTTTACAGATCGAACCCGAGCAAATCGGCCTGAAAGGCAAGACCGGCGAAGGCATCGGCATCATTGGCCAAGAAGAGGCCATTTCCGCCGAATGTGTGGCATTGCTGGTGAAGTAGTTGTCGGTCGTCCGCATCAAGCATTTTTTCATCCTTCATCCTTCATCCTTCATCCTTCATCCTTCATCCTTCATCCTTCATCCTACATCCTACATCCTACATCCTACATCCTACATCCTACATCCTTACATAAATCAGTGCCCCGAATACATCTGGTCCAGTTCGATCTGAAATTTTTCCATCACGCGGCTGCGGCGCAATTTGAGCGTCGGGGTGAGGAGGCCGTTTTCCACTGTCCACGGGTCGAGCCCTGCGCGAATGCGACGCACCTCGGCATAGCCGGGGAATGTCTTCATCTGGGCCGCGATGCGCGCCAGCAGCAGTTTTTCGGCCCCGCCGTTTTGCAACCCGACGGACTCGGGCTGAATGCCTTGCTCCGCGGCCAGTTTTTTCCATTGCCCGCGGTTGAGATTGGCCAGCACGCTTAAGTACGGTTTGCCTTCACCGATCAGCATAACCTGTTCGAACAACGTATCGCGCATGATCGCTGCCTCAATATCGACCGGCGGTATTTTTTCGCCGTTGGACATAACGATGATTTCCTTGAGACGCCCGGTAATGAACACACGGCCGCCCGCGTCGAT
>JANXOJ010000233.1 GCA_025353625.1 Planctomycetota bacterium
GGTAACAAAAAATGGCGGCTCATGGTGGTGGGGTGCCTTTTGCATCGTAGGAGGGGGATGGCAACGAAGTAGGCCGAGGCTTTATCTTTGCATCGAGTTTTCAAACCGCTCTCCCGGCCCGGTTGTTCGCATCGTGCAAGATTTTCCGCCGCGAAGGGTCCGGTGGTAGGGGTGAGGTAAAATAGGAAATCCACCCCAAAGGTGCCCAAGCCATCGTGAGTAAGCAAGAAACGATCTATTTTAACGGCCAAATCATCGTTCTTCTGGCGGGAAAGCTGGTCCCACATCTTGTAAATCTCCAAAAATCCGTGTAGCATGGTCGGTTTGGTTTGTAGAAGTAGGTACCTTTTGAAATTGGGAATCGAGTGTAATGTCACTTATACAAGAAAATCGTGAACGCTTGGCCCGCGTGAAACTGGCCCTGGCGGACAAATACGAAAATCTCTCGGCGACGGTCAGCAGCAAGCCTCGGAAGGCGAACTACCTCCATCACGTCGAAAAGTTTCGCCGTCAGGCAGCCGACTTGCGAAATCTGAACAAATTGGCTTCGGCTATAAGTAAGTAACGAAGGTATTCCATGACAGTCACTGCTGAGAAAATGGTAACGTGGTGCCGGGGACTCTTGGGCGATGATCCGAGCGAACCTAAGTTGCCCATCGAGAAATACCTTGCGGCGATCCCCCGGCTGCCCTCCTTGGCGGACCTTCCCAGTGGCACGCCGGTGCTGATTCGCGGTGATGTGGATGCCAAACCGGGAGCCAAAATTGGCGATGGCGATATCCGTCTTCGTTCGATGAAGGGAACGATCGACTTTTGCCGCAACAAGGGCTGGAAGGTCATCATTTTCGGACATATCGGTCGCGAGCCGGAAAAATCGCTTGCCAAGGTTGGTACTCGCTTGGGCGAAATCCTCGGTTGCGAAGTGGCCTTTATTAGCGATTGGCTCGACCCGGCAACGACGTGCATTAAAGATGAAACTGCCGCGACGATCCAATCGGCCGCTCCCGGCAGTGTGATCTTGCTGGAAAACAGTCGCAAGTACGATATCGAGCGGGTTCTCTGGAAGGCTAAACCGGCCGATCTCCCAAAATTGGCCGGCCAACTTGCCAAACTTGCGAACGAATTCACGTCGAAAGTTGCCGAGGTCTACATTCACGAAGCATTTTCGGCAGGCAGCCTGGACGCATCGAGCGTTGCGGTTCCGGTCGGCATGAAGCGCGTCGCCTTGGGCGAGTATGAGGCCGAGCAGTTTGACGTACAACTTCAGGACTGTCTCGATGCCCAACTGGTGATCTTTAGCGGCTTGAAAGCGGACAAGCTCGACGACATGGAAGCGATGATTGCGCGCGGCAAGATTCGCACAATTATTTGCGCAGGCGCGCTTTCCGGTTCATTGCGAAAGGCGGCCGCCCAATTGGAAGGCAAGGATGTTAATTTGGGCGTGGCGCAAGACCCGGCCCACAAGGACAAGCCCTACTTCGCACCCAGCTTCCGTATTGAGCAGGCCAAGAAGATGCTTACGGAAGGCCGCGCAAAGGGAATCGAGTTTGTCCTGCCGGTCGATTGCGTAATTCAAGACGGCAGCGTCGTTGTCGAGCCTGGACCGGGCAACGAGCAGTTCGACGTCGGGCCGGCGAGCGGCGCGCGATTCGCCGATGCGGTTACCCGATTCATTGCCGCCCATAAGAACGACAAGTCGCCTGCCGTGGCATTCCACAACGGCGTGTTCGGCATGTTTGAGGATCCTCGGTTCGAGAACGGCACGAAGAGCTTCGTGCCGCAACTGAAGCGGATGAAGGATGCCGGCATTAAGGTTTACATCGGCGGCGGCGAAGGCGGGGCATCGCTGGAGCGGTACGGACAGCCCGACTGGGTGACGTATGTTTTCACCGCCGGCGGTACGGTACTTAACGCCTTGGGCAGTGAGCCGGTGCCGTATTTGGTTGCCCTGACGATGGCGACGAAAAAGTAGATTTCGTAGCGGAACATTCGATGAACGGTCGGTTCCCCCAATGGTTCGTGCTGATACTGGGCACGATCTTTGGCGGAAGTTTGGTATTCATCACACCGCCCTATAGCGTGCCGGACGAGCTTGCACACTTTTTGCGAGCTTACGAATGTTCGCAGGGGACGGTCTTTGCAAGCCGCCACGATAGCATCGTCGGCGACAATCTGCCTGCATCGCTCGTCGCCGCCTACCAAGCAGTCGTCGGCAATGCTCAAAAAGATGCCGACTTTCACACATCTTGGGAACAAATCCGTCCCGCCCTCGATATCCCGCTCGCCCCGGCTCGACTGCAATATGTTTCGTTCGCCAACACGGCCCTTTATAGTCCGGTGCCGTATCTTGCAACCGCCGCGGCAATGCGTCTCGGTCGAATGGCCGAAGTCGGACCGTTGCAAATGCTCTACCTGGGTCGCATTGCCAACCTGATTGCCTACTTGGTGCTGGCCGTGGCTGCCGTTCACATTACGCCCGTTCAAAAATGGACGATGGCTCTCGTGGCGATTATGCCCATGTCGATGTTCCTTGCGGCGTCGCTTTCGGCGGATGCCGTGTTGCTGGGCCTATCGTTTCTAGCCATCGCCTTGGCTCTCGATCTGGCTGTCGGCAAGGATACTAATGCGGGCAGGCTCTTAACCTTCGGCGCGGTGTTCGTGCTGCTGGCGCTGTCGAAGCAGGCATACTTTAGTCTCGCACTATTATTCTTCATTATCTCGCGCAGTAAGTTCGCGACGCGCGGCGAATGGTGGGCGGCTGCGTTGCTTATCGTCGGGCTGCCGATTACCGCAAGTCTGGCTTGGGCATATTCCGTCCGTTTCCTCTACGTTCCCATTCGGCCCTTCGTCAACCCATTGCAACAGATCGATTGGATTCGCGCCAATCCGTTGAGCTACACCGTGGCGATGATTAAAGCCATCTACCACGTTGAAACGTATGAAACGATGATCGGCTATTTTGGCTGGCTAGGTGCCCGCATCTCGCCTCCGACATGCCTCGTTTACTGGGTTGCACTTTTCGCGACGGCGATCCTTGACGGCGGCAAACCGCTGCCGTTGGGTACGCGCCTCAGGGCTGCCGTTCTTGCCATCTATGCGATTACCGCAGCCGTCGTCACAACGCTCATTTACCTCTCCTGGGAGAGGGTTGGAACCAAGAGCATCGAAGGCATTCAGCCCCGCTACTTCCTGCCGATGCTACCGTTACTTCTCGTTCCGTTGCGGGGTGGTGCAAAGCTGGTTTCCGGACGATTCTCGCGGGTCGCGGTGCCGATTTGTGCCATCCTCGTTGCCGTCTTTGCAGCGGCGGTGACGTGGAGAACGTTGATGCTTAGGTACTACCTGTAACGTGAGGATTGCAGAGTCGTTCGCAATCCCGGCATGAGCCGGAAATTGTCTAATCGAGACCGGCGAAAGCCGGGATTACGAACGATTTTTCAATTCCCCTACGATTGTATTCGCCTCGGGCGTAGGTTAGTATCGAACGTAGTTCGTGTTCTCAGGTGTTAGTTTGTCAGCCCCGTCAGGATGTGTGGCCCATGATCGAATTCCTCTGCCCGGAAGGACATAAGATTCGCTGCCCCAAGGAGCAGGCGGGGCGACCCGCCAAGTGTCCGCGTTGCGGAGTGCGATTCCGCATTCCGTCGCTGGAGGAATTGGGGGGGGCAGGTTCTACGACGGAATCACCCGTAGCGCCTGCCGAAGTGACCGATGTTCCAACACCGCCGCCGAATTCAAGCACGAGCGGCCGGCAGTCGGCGGTCGCCGCCGCGCAGTCGGCACCGTCCGCGCAGGGCTCTGCCCCTGCTGCACCGCCTGCCAAAAAGCGACAAATTGAGTTTCTCTGCCCCAACGGCCATCACCTTCACGGCCCTGCCAGCTTGCAAGGACGGGCCGGTGAGTGCCCCGAGTGCGGTTCGCGGTTCCGCATTCCATTGATCGATGAGCCCGATCCAAACGCGGATGGAACGCCGCATGAAGAAGAAATCTCGTTGGACGGGGCCATACCGGGAATGCCCGAAATTGAATCGTCGGGCGAGCCGCTCGATCTCTTCCAAGTTTTGGAAGATGCGGGGTCGATCAAAGGCCATTTGTCATCGGTCTCCTCGCTGACAGAACCGTTCGCCCGCACGCCCTCGACCGAGCCTAGCACAAGTACCGGCAACGTTCATCCGCTGTCGGCCATTTTTGCTGAACTATGGACAGCCCGCAGCGAAGAAAGCCGCGTGGAAGTCCACTTAGAAAACGGCGGCGTGTTTCTGCCCGACGGCTATTTGAAAACGCATTCGCAGCAAGGCTACGCGGTTCTCGTCACGCAAGACCCCGACGGCTGCTCGACACTAACCATTGTCCCTTGGGACGGTATCTCGCGGATTATCATGCGATCGATGAAGGAGGTTCCCGGCGAGATCGTGCGGTAGTCGCCCCCATTGTCGAGGATGCAACAGTCGTCGAGGATGCAACAGTTATTGATTCGTCGGTCGTTAGCGTGACTTCGAGCCTAACAAATCATAAGGGGCCGCGCTAAAGCGCGAACTCCAATACGATCTTGCCCCTACCCCATCACCCCATCGCGTCGGCAAATTCCTTTAACAGCGCCGCACGGCCCTTCTCGCCGTGGGCACCATCGACAATCACGTTCACGCGAACCTCCGTCGTGCTGATCAACTCCACGTTGACCCCTTCGGCGGCCAACGCGGAAAACAAACGGCTGGCCACGCTCGTGTGACTTTTCATGCCGACGCCGAAGACCGAAAGCTTCGCCACGCGCGGCGAACTGCCCGGCGGCGGGCAGCCGAGGATGTCGGCCTGCTCGCGAATGACGCGGATCGATTTCTCCAAATCCTTCTGCGGCATCGTGAACGAGATATTGGTGCGTCCTCCACGGCCCACATTTTGCACGATCATATCGACCACCACGCCCGACTGGGCAACGTCGTCAAAAACCTGCGCCGCCAGGCCGGGGATATCGGGCACCGAGTTCACCGTTACGCGAGCCTGCGACTCGTCGAGACTGATGTCTTCGATAATCAACTGCTCCATCTTACTCATGCGGGCAACCACGTCGTTGGTCTGCGGCGGGACCGGTGCGGCAGCCGGCTTACCGGCGACGGCCTCCGGCTCTTTGCCGAGATTGAACTCGGCGTGTACGGTTCGCAGGGCCTCTTGAGCATGTTCGCGAGCAACCAACACTGAAATCTTTATCTCGCTCGTCGTGATCATCTGGATGTTGATGCCTTTTTCGGCCAGCGAGCGGAACATCCGCTCGGCAACGCCCGGCTGCGTGGCCATGCCCAGGCCGACGATGGAAATCTTCGAGACCTCGTCGTCGCAATCGTGCCCTTCCGCACCCAGTTCCTTGACGGCCTCTTCCATCGAGCGGATCGTATGCGGTAGTTCATCGCGGGGGACCGAAAACGAAATATCCGTTCGCCCGTCGGCAGCCACGTTCTGCGCAATCATATCCATCGGGATGCTCTTGCCGGAAACTTTCGAGAAGATCGTGATCGCCGCACCCGGTCGGTCGGGCACGCCCAGCACCGTCACGCGGGCCTCGTTCTTAATCATCGCCGCCCCGCAGACCGGAATGCCGACGGCTTCCGGTTCGCGGACGATCATTGTGCCCGGCTTGTCGCTGAAACTGCTGCGAACGTGGACGGGCACCGAGAACTTCTTGGCAAATTCGATCGAGCGGTTGTGCATCACTCCGGCCCCTGCCGTGGCCAGTTCCAGCATTTCATCGTAGCTGATTTGGCGAAGCTGCCGAGCCTCGGGGACGACGCGGGGATCGGTCGTATAGACGCCGTCCACATCGGTATAAATCTCGCAGGCGTCGGCATGGAGCGCAGCGGCGAGTGCAACCGCCGTTGTATCGCTGCCGCCTCGACCGAGCGTCGTGATGTCGAGGCTCTCGTCGATCCCCTGGAAGCCGGCGGCGATGACGATATTGCCTTCGTCCAAAGCTTTCGTCATGCGTTCGGTCGAAATCGACTGGATGCGAGCCTTGCCGTGCGTGCTATCGGTCACGATGCCGATCTGAGCACCCGTCAGGCTGATCGCCTTATGACCCAGCGAGTGGATCGCCATTGCCATCAACGCCACGCTCACCTGTTCGCCCGTGGAAAGAAGCATATCCATTTCCCGAGCGGGCGGCTGGTCGGTAATTTGTTGGGCCAGATCGATCAGCAAATCGGTGTTATCGCCCATCGCACTCACGACGACCACCACCTGATTGCCTCGCTGCTGGGCACGAATCGCCTTGCGGGCCGCCGCCAGGATTTTTTGACTATCGGCAACGCTGGAACCGCCGAACTTTTGGACAATAATGGGCATTGCAGGGAACTTTTGGTCCGAGTTGAACGGGATGCAAATAACGATTCTACGGTAAACGATTCATTATGGTTCCGTTGTGTTAATCGTGTCAACGGGGGGGGG
>JANXOJ010000257.1 GCA_025353625.1 Planctomycetota bacterium
AAACACTGCCGGGGACTTCTCACTCGGATTGCAGCCTGCGAAGTCGCCAACCGTCCCGGCCGCCTCGAACCCAGAGTCCTCAGACGCCGCCGCCACGGGTATCGGCTCATGCAACAACAGCCCAGGAATGTCCTTCGCCAAGAATTGCGGAAATACTGCACCTGAAATAGGTTACAATAACGACAGTGCCATTCGTGACAGCTAACGGGGTTGCGGCCTATTTTTGGCGATCTTCCACTTGAAACGCGCGCTTGCCCGCGCGCTTCGCGGCGATCAGAGCTGCGTCGGCGGCTCGGTAGAGCGAGGCGGCAGTATCGATGGCCATATCGATGGCAGTGTCGATGCTTATTGTGCTGCCGGTCAATGCGAAACCGACGTTAGCGGAAACCGAGAGATTGGTTGATTCTGCCGAGGCGGTAGCAATTCGGCTCCGCACGCGCTCGACAATCGCGGCCGCTTCGGCCTCGCTAGGGACGGATAGAAGCAGCCCGAACTCGTCGCCGCCGAGCCGAGCGACAAAATCGCCGCGACGAAGTTGCTCTTGAATCGCGCGGCCGACGGCTTGCAATACTTTGTCTCCAACGACGTGGCCGTGCGTGTCGTTGATTTCCTTGAATTCGTGAATATCGAACATTGCCATGCACAGCCGCAGCCCGCCGGAGGCCATCTCGGCTATCCGCTCGGCGAGGGCCTGCTCCCATGCCCGACGGTTGGGAAGACTGGTCAAGGAGTCGGTCATCGCGGCGAGCGACAAGGTTCGCTGCGTTTCGGTGGCAACTCGTTCGCGTTGGCGAAGGCGGACGATTTCGATCAGCAACCGGCAAGCCAGTTGTATCTCGCTGGGCGGGCAGTTTTCCGGCAGCAGCACGTCGGCGGGGCCGCGACCGCCAATTTGGATGATTCCCACCGCGTCGCGAGGTACGGCAAGTTCGGCGTGGGAATTTGTCACGATGATTTCGGGGTGCTCGCCGAGGGGAATCGCATCGCGGCCCAGCCAAATTTGGGTTGTTGGCCCGCGCAGGGCCAACTCCCAGCGGTGGGCGAGGTCCGCGCCGGCAAGAATCAAAACGCGTATGAGACTGGTATCGCGCATGGAATTGATTATAATTGCCGCCCAAGCGGCGTGTTACCGCTTGCGGGCAGGCAGGCGCGTGGTAAAATTGGGTGGACGGCACACGGAGTGTGGCCGAAACTCTGGGGGAATGTTGGCGATGGCTACGGAAACGGACATTTTGCAGGAGCTAGGCAGCGTGCCATCGCTCTGGACGAGGCGGCATTTGCTTGGGCTGGAGGAGCTTACGGCGGAAGAAATCACGCTGATTCTCGACAAGGCGGCCATATTCCGCCGCGTTCTCGATCGAGGGGGCCGCAAGATCGCCGCCCTCACCGGCAAGACTTGCTGCAACTTGTTCTTCGAGAATTCTACCCGCACGAAGACCAGTTTCTCCCTCGCGGCGCGGCGACTGGGGGCCGACACGCTCGACTTCACGGCTTCCAGCAGCAGTCTTTCCAAAGGCGAGACATTCATCGACACGGCCAAAAACATCGAGGCTATGGGCGTTGATGTGATGATCGTGCGGCACCAAACGCCCGGCAGCCCGCACTTGCTCTCGCAAAACTTGAAATGTTCGGTCATCAATGCGGGCGATGGTGCTCACGAGCATCCGACGCAAGGCTTGCTCGACATAATGACTATCCGCCAACATCGCGGCAGCCTGAAGGGGCTGACGGTGGCGTTGGTCGGCGATATACTTTTTAGCCGCACGGCCCGATCGAACATCTGGGGATTGAAGAAACTGGGTGCCCACGTGATTGTCTGCGGGCCATCAACGCTCGTTTCGCGTCGCTGGGCCGAATTGGGCGTCGAGTGTTGTTATAGCCTCGACGACATCCTACCTCGGGTGGACGTTCTCAATTTATTGCGGATTCAATTCGAGCGGCAGGCGACGCGGCCGTTCCCATCGGTGCGCGAGTACGCCCACCTTTATACGATGGATAGCGAACGCTTGGCCCGCGCGAAGCCCGACGTATTGATCTTGGCTCCCGGCCCGATCAATCGCGGTGTGGAAGTAACGCCCGACGTGGCCGATGGGCCGCAGTCGGCGATCCTCGACCAAGTGACAAACGGCGTCGCGGTGCGGATGGCAGTCTTGTGGTTAATGGCAGGAAGAACGTGAGGCAGTAGTCGGTCGTCGGTGGAGAGGGTTTAGGGTTCCGGGTTCAGGATTTGTTTCAAACCTGAACCCGGAACCCCAACCTCTGAACCCCGAACCCACAGCACCCCCCAACTCTCTGCAATATGTCAAAGCTTTTGATTACGAACGGTCGCGTTATCGATCCCAGTCAGAATATGGACCGTGCGACCAATTTACTGGTGGTCGATGGCCGCATTGCTGCGTACGATGCTCAGCCGGACGGGACCGCTGAGGCGATCGATGCCCAAGGCTGCATCGTCGCGCCGGGGTTGATCGATATCCACGTTCACCTCCGCGAACCGGGCGGCGAGGATTCGGAAACGATCGAGACGGGCACGAAGGCGGCCGTCAACGGCGGGTTCACTTCGTTGGCCTGTATGCCGAACACCGATCCGCCTATCGATACGAAAGGGACCGTGGAGCTCATCCGCCAGACGGCCGCGCAGAAGGGCCACTGCAACGTCTTCGTGGTGGCCTGCGTTAGCCAGAACCGCGAAGGCAAGCAGTTGGCGGAAATCGCCCAACTGGTCGAGGCGGGAGCCGTGGGCTTTAGCGATGACGGGACGCCCGTCTACGATGCCGAGTTGATGCGACGGGCCTTCGAGTATTGCCTGATGTTCGACAAGCCGGTGATGAACCATGCCGAGGTTCTCGAACTGAGCCAAAACGGCGTGATGCACGAGGGCTTGGCTTCGCTCATTCTCGGGCTGCCGGCCATTCCCGCCGCTGCCGAGGACGTGATGGTCAGTCGCGATATCTCCTTGGCCGAAGCGACCGGCGGGCGTTTGCACATCATGCACCTCTCCACGGTGAACGGCGTCGAGGCACTCCGCCGCGCCAAGTGCCGCAATGTGCGCGTCACGGCTGAGGTCACACCGCACCACTTTACGCTGACCGACGATTGCTTGCGAACTTTCGATTCCAACTACAAGATGAATCCCCCGCTTCGCGGCCAAGAGCACGTCGATGCCATGATCGCCGGACTGAAGGACGGCACCATCGACTGCATTGCCTGCGACCACGCCCCGCATCCGAAGGAAAAGAAGATGCAGGAGCTCGATCGGGCCCCCTTTGGCATAACCGGACTTGAGACATCCTTGGGCCTCGTGGTGACCAAACTGATCGAGCCGGGGCATCTCGACTGGCCCAGCGCGTTGGCAAAGATGACGATCAATCCGGCGCGGATCGTGAATTTGAAAAAGGGGACGCTGCAAATTGGCGCGGATGCCGATATTACGGTAATCGACCCCGAGGTCCGCTGGAAGGTTGATCCCGGCAAGATGTGTTCGAAAAGCAGCAACACGCCGTTTGCCGGCTGGGATTTGAAGGGCCGCGCGGAAGTTGTGATAGTTGGTGGAAAGGTAAAACTGAGAAGGAAGCAAACGTGAAAGCCATTCCTCCCACTCTTTTGTCTTCGCTCCCTCCATTTTCTTTTCCCTCATGCCTCATCTCATCGACGGCTACAATCTGCTAAACGTCGTCGGAATCCAAGGCACGCCGCGCGGTCGCGGAAGTTTGGAGAGTGCTCGCACGGCACTTTTGAACTTTCTCGCCGAATCGCTCGATCCGGACGAAGTGCCGAGGACCACCATCGTTTTTGATGCCCGCGATCCACCCCCCGGCTTGCCCCGCGAGACGCGGCATCGCGGTCTTGTCGTCCTATTCGCAGCGCGCGATGAGGACGCCGATTCGCTCATCGAAGAGATCATACAAGCCGATCACTCGCCCAAGCAGCTTACGGTGGTTTCCAGCGATCATCGCATCCAGCGCGCCGCCAAACGGCGACGCGCGCGCGCGGTCGATAGCGATGTCTGGTATGCGGAAGTCTTGCGCAAACGGCAGCAACGTGGCCGGCAGGCGGACTCAGCCGGCCCGGAAAGGCCGAGCATTCCGCTTTTGGAAGAAGACGTGCAATACTGGTTGCGGGAATTTGGAGGATAGACGACCCTTTTCGGATCGAAGCGGAATTTCATAAACCGACCTGCGCTCATCCGGAAATGCACTTCGCGGACTTACTGATTCCATTCGCCGGGAACGACCGCGCGAAGCGCGGCCCGTTTCCCTTTCCTAAAACGCCCCGTCGCGGAGCCAGGCAATCAAAAGCCAAAGCCCGGCCAGGACGACCGGCGTTAGCACAATTGCCACGAGTACCCAAAGCGGCCTCCGCTTGGGAGCATCGACGATCAGGCTCATGCTGTCTTGGCTGTCGTAGGGCGGGTCGAAGGCCGTCGGCA
>JANXOJ010000259.1 GCA_025353625.1 Planctomycetota bacterium
CGAGGTTCCTCGGCAGGTTGAAAACCTGCCCCACGGGAGGTAATCCACTTTCAATTAAAAGAAAAGGCTTTACCTGGTGCGATATGAACGAGGGAATTGGCAGTGGTATTCCAAATCCGAGCAAATTAGAATGTTCGAGGTTCTACGACCAATGCCTAACCGAGGATTCCCCCATGATAAAGGGTCAATGGACTAATCTAACGCTTATTTGTCTATCGAACTCCCTTGTGTGGTTCGCACGGATTGCGACTGCTCGCGGCGATGAAACGATTACCGTTGCCGCGCGGTTCGATGTGAAATCCTCCAATAAGTTCTACGCAACCAATCGGGCACCGCTCACCGCAAGCCCGTTTGTCAAGCTGCCGATTGGGGCGATTCAACCTCGGGGTTGGCTGCAACATCAACTTATGCTGGAAGCCGATGGCATGATGGGCCATTTGCAGGAAGTCTCGCCGTGGGTCAAATTTGAAGGCAACGGCTGGGTCAGCCCGAAGGAAAAGGGCGGCTGGGAAGAGCTTCCCTATTGGCTCAAAGGTTTAGCCGATCTTGGCTACGTGCTTCGCGATGAACGGATCATGAAGGAGACGCAACGCTGGGTCGATGGAATCATTGCCACGCAGCAGCCCGATGGCTGGTTTGGACCGGAAGGCTTGCGAACCGCGCTGGACGGCCTGCCCGACATGTGGCCGCACATGCCGATTCTCAATGCATTGCAGTCGTATTATGAAGTCAAGCACGATGCGCGGGTGTTGCAATTGATGAAACGGTATTTTCGTTGGCAACTGACCGCGCCGGCCAAGGCTTTCAATCTCAGTTGGGGCGCAGTCCGCTTTGGCGACAATCTGGAAAGCGTTTACTGGCTCTACAATCGCACCGGCGAGGCGTGGCTGCTCGATCTAGGCAAGCGGATGCACGAAAGCTCCGCCGACTGGACCACCGGCATCCACAACTGGCACAACGTCAACATCTCCGAAGGCTTTCGCGAGCCGACCGAGTATTGGATGCAAGCCAAGGAGGACAAATTCCTTCACGGTGCCGAACGAAACTATCGAGAAGTGATGGGCCGCTATGGGCAGTTCCCCGGCGGCGGCTTTGCCGGCGACGAGAACTGTCGTCCGGCATATCGCGATCCGCGACAAGGTTTCGAGACTTGCGGCATGGTCGAATTCATGCACAGTTTTGAAATGCTCACGCGGATCACCGGCGAACCGCTTTGGGCCGATCGTTGCGAGGAGGTGGCAATCAACTCTTTGCCGGCGGCGATGACGCCCGACCTCAAGGCATTGCACTACCTCACGGGGGCCAACATGGTGCAGCTCGACCGCGACAACAAGGCACCCGGAATTCAAAATGGCGGCACCATGCTGTCCTACAGCCCAGGCGGCGTCTACCGTTGCTGCCAGCACAATCACGGCATGGGCTGGCCCTACTATGCGGAAGAACTGTGGCTGGCCACGGCCGATGACGGACTGTGTGCATCGCTCTACGCGGCATCGGAGGTGACGGCCAAGGTCGGCGACGGCAGCGAAGTGAAAATCCGCGAAGAGACCGATTACCCCTTCAGCGATACGATTAGCCTGAAGATTTCGACCGCCAAGCTTGCGGCGTTCCCGCTTTATTTGCGCGTGCCGCGTTGGAGCGGCAAGCCCGAAGTGACCGTCAACGGCAAGGCCCTCGACGTACACGCCGAACCGCTTTCCTACATCGTTATTCGCCGCGCTTGGGCCGATGGCGACACCGTGTCGCTGAAGTTGCCGATGCGAATTGTCTTGCGAACTTGGGCCAAGAGCAATAACGCCGTGTCGGTCGATTATGGTCCATTGACGTTCTCGCTTAAGATCGGCGAGAAGTGGAACCACTACGGCAAGAATGAAAAGTGGCCGGAGATGGAAGTGCATCCCGCATCGCCGTTCAACTACGGCCTGGTACTCGACGCCAAAAGCCCCGAATCGTCGTTTACCGTGAAGCACCGCGAAGGCCCTTTGGCCGCGCAGCCCTTCACGGCCGAAACCGCGCCCTATGAACTGACGGTTAAGGCTCGGCGAATCCCCGCTTGGACGCAAGACTCCAAGGGGCTTTTGAACGTACTCAGCCCAAGCCCGGTGCGATCGGAGGAGCCGCTTGAAACCATCACACTGATACCGATGGGCGCGGCCCGCTTGCGAATCAGTGCCTTTCCGACGATTGGCGACGGCCCCGATGCGCGGCCTTGGGCGGCTCCGCTCGCCGTGAAGGCGACTGCCTCGCATGCATTCCAAGGCGATACCATCGATGCGTTGAACGATGGTCTCGTGCCGGAGAGTTCTTCCGATCACGACATCCCGCGTTTTACTTGGTGGGATAAGAAGGGAACGACCGAATGGGTGCAATACGAGTTTGCTACAGCGAAAAAGCTCAGCCGCGTCGAAGTCTATTGGTTCGACGACACCGGCAAGGGGTACTGCCGCGTGCCGAAATCGTGGAAGGTACTCGTGCGGAGTAAGAATCGCTGGGTGCCGGTGGCCGATGCCAGCGGCTACGGAATCCAGCGCGATAAATTCAACCTCGCCACATTCGCACCTGTGGAGGCCGATGCCGTCCGGCTGGAAGTCGAGCTACAGCAAGGCTTTTCCGGCGGGATTTTGGAGTGGCGGGCAAGGTAGGTCCGTTCAACGTCGAAGACCACCGTTATCCACGAAGTAGTTCGCGGTTTGAAGATTGCGGAAATTCAGCGAGTGCGACACCGAAACGACGCATACCGCTAAGCCTCGTCCGTCAATTCGATAATCCCGCACTCGACCGCTTGGGCGATTTCGTCGAGTTGTACGAGGGATATGGCCAACGGCGGCCAGATGACAATCACATCGCCTAGCGGACGCAATAGCACGCCGCGTTGCAAGGCCGCGTTGCAAACCTTTCGGCCCATGAGGTCGGCGGGGGCATAAGGCTCGCGCGTCGGTCGATCGCGGACCAACTCGACGGCCGCTATCAGGCCACATTGCCGGACGTGGCCGACGTGTGAACGCTGGGAAAGTCGTTCCAGAATTTCGCCGAGCCGAGCGATCTTTGCCGGTAATTGTTCGAGCGTCCGCTCTTCTTCAAAAACGTCGAGCGTCGCCATCGCTGCCGCGGCACCCAGCGGGTTGCCGCCGTAGGTGTGGCCGTGGTAAAAGGTTCGACCGGATGAACTGTCGCCAAGGAAAGCATTCCAGATTTCGTCGGTCGTCAGCGTTGCGGCCATCGGCAGATAGCCGCCGGTCAAGCCCTTGGCGATGCAGAGCAAATCGGGCGTCACACCTTCATGCTCGCAGGCAAACATTTTGCCCGTTCGACCAAAGCCGACGGCCACTTCATCGGCGATGAGCAGGACGTTGTACTTGCGCGTAAGCTCTCGCACGCCGCGAAGATAGCCGGCAGGATGAACGATGACGCCCGCCGCGGCTTGTACGAGCGGTTCGATGACCAATGCGGCGATCCGCGCGTGATGCTCGACGAGGATCGACTCGAGCGCGGCCAGCGAGTGGGCCAACAGTTCGCTCTTTTGCACGCCCGGCGGCAACCGATAGGCATCGGGCACCGGCACTCGCAGCGTCTCAAAGAGCAAGGGGCGAAACGTGTCGTGGAATTGGGCCATGCCTCCGACGCTCACCGCGCCGAGCGTATCGCCGTGGTAAGCCTCGCCCATTGCCACGTAGCAGGTTTTATCGGGCTTCGGTTCCCGACATTGCCGCCAGTATTGAAACGCCATCTTCAATGCCACTTCCACGGCCGTCGCGCCGTTGTCGCTGAAAAAGACGTGCCCCAAGCCGGGCGGTGCGATATCGACCAGCCGCTTTGCCAGCCGAATGGTTGTGGGGTTGGATGTGCCCAGGTTCGAGACGTGGGCAGTGCGATCGAGTTGCTCGCGAATGGCCGCGTCGATTCGCGGATGGCGATGCCCGTGGACGTTGCACCATAGGCTGCTCGTTGCGTCGAGATACCGCCGACCATCGATATCGAACACATGGCAGCCGTCGCCGCGTTCGAGAATCAGCGGCTCGTAGTCGGCCATCTGCGTGAAGGCGTGCCAGACGAGCGTACGGTCCCAGTGGCGAAGTTGGTTGGAAGTAGGGGAGTTCATTCAATTAAGTGGTCAGGGCCGGGATTGAACCGGCGACACCAGGATTTTCAGTCCTGTGCTCTACCAACTGAGCTACCTGACCGCACTTGCTCCAGCGAACCGCAGCATGCACGTACTATATTAGCGATACCACCCTAGGGTTGTCAATTCGGGTGTCCCCCCAACATAGCGAAAAAATTCTATTTCCACAATCAAACCGGGAATATCATCGAGGATATCTCCGCTTTCCTTGACGATTTTCCGCCGGCGCGCTATGATCGGTGTTGCTCTATACGGGGGGCCTTTTGCAAAATCCTTTATCGATATCGACGTGCGCCATGCCATCCGCCAAACAGTTCTTGGGCCTCGTGGCCGAAAAAGACCTTGTTTCCGACAACGTGATTCAGGCAGCCGAAGCCGAAATGGCAAAGTCCACCCCGGCGGGAGATGCGGTGGCGGCAGCCGGCTGGATGGTTCAGAACCAGCATTTGACGCCGTCCCAGGCGGAACGGCTGCTGGCAACGCTTTCCGGGGCGCGCGAAGCGGCAAGCAGCAAGGCACCGCCGCCCACCAGTCCTCCTTCACAACGCCCGCAACTTGCCGAAGATGACGACTTGGGATTTGCCCCGCTGGAAGATGCTCCAGCCGTCAAACCTAAGCCGTCGCAAGCAGCACCAGCGGCAAATAAGCCATCGTCGGAAAAACCATCGACGGAAAAACCAGCTGCCAAGGACGAGCACCACGTCGAGGGGACAACGGTATCCATCGCCGGGCAACTCGGTAGCTCGGCCGATGCGATGATAGGCCCGCTCGATGCGTTGATCGATAGCGAGTCCACCTCGTCCGACCCGTTCGGCGATCCGATGGCGGCAACAGGTGGGCCGGACCTGGGCACGCCGACGCCCAAGAAGTTCAAGCTGAGTCGTTGGATCAAAAGCGTTTTTCGACGTGCCAAGTCGAAAACGGTTCGCGTTGAAGCCGCCGATCCCAAGCAGGTCCGGATTGTGTTAATCACCTGGGGTGGGGCCGTGCTGGCCCTCGCAGCCGTGTTAGCGGCCTTCTATGCCCTCTCGCCGAAAAGTCCCGATGATCTTCTGCACGATGCCCAAGATGCGATGGCGAAGCGAAACTACGCTGCGGCCGTCGAGACCTTCGATCATTTGCTGAAGAACTATCCGACGAGTTCGCACGCCGCCGATGTGCGCGTGATGCGCGGCATCGCCGAACTTCGCCGTGCCGGCCTCGTCGCTGAAGGATCGAGCAATTGGCTGCCGGCCTTCGATGTGGCCCAGGCACAAATCAAAATACTTCCCAAGGAGACCGCCTACCCAGACCATGCCGAAGAAATCGGCGTGGCCTTGGCCACCATCGGAGAAGGACTGGCAAATCAGTCGCAGTCGCAACCTAGCCCAGAGGTGGTCAGCCGCACGCGGTCGATCTTGCAAATGATTGCAACGAATATGCCGCGCGGCAAACAGCCGACGGAGATGGTGGGCGAAATCAGTCGCCTCCTGGAGAAGAGCGACCGCGTGGTAAGTCGCCATTCGGAGCTTGACGATACGCTGATTGCGGTTCGCGACGCGGTAAAGCAAGGCGAATTGAAACCGGCCTACACGGCCTACAACACGTTGGTTCGGCAGTTTCCGGAATTGGCCGACGACGCCGAGTTGATCGAGGCCATGAAGGCCGTCTCGGCCGGCGAGCAGAATGCGGTACGAGTGGTGAAGGAGCGGAAGGCCGCCATCGTCGAATCGCGGCCGTCCGATATGATCGCCGTTCAACCGCTCGTCGTGAGGCCGTTGCAGCACGATGTCCCGGCAGCCCAAGGCAAGCAGCTATTCGTCGCCGACCAGGGAGTTGTCTACGGGATCAACGCCGCTTCCGGCCAAGTCCAGTGGCGGCGGTTCGTCCCTTGGGATGCCAAAGCAGTGCAACCCGCGCTCGTGCCGATCGTCGAGCCGTCCGCAACCGATGTCGTCGCATGCGATACGATTCACCGCGAGGTGGTTCGGCTACACGGTTCCAGCGGCAAGGTAGTCTGGCGGCAGGCGTTTACCGAGGCCATCGCCGCCGACCCGGTTGTTATGGGCACGCGACTGCTCGTTGTGACCAACGATAAGCGGCTTTCGTTCGTCGATTTGGCAACGGGCGATGTCGCGGGCTACGTGGCGCTCCCGCAAGCCGTGCGACTGCCGCCGGTTGTCGATGCGGGACGCGGCTTGATCTTTTTGACTGCCGAGCAGTCGAACCTGTTCGTGCTGCGAAAAGGACAATGCCGGCAGGTTTTCCACTTGGGGCACGGTGTCGGCAAAGTGGCCGCCCCGCCGACCATCGTAGGCGATTTTCTCCTTGTGGCCGTGAACGAAGGTGCTGCCGATGCAACGTTGCACGTACTTTCCATCCATGCAACCGAGGAAGAAAAAGAAGGCCGGTTGTTGAATCGGATGCAGAGGATTCCCGTGAAGGGATCGGTCGCTTCCCCGGCGGTTCTGCTGGGAAGTGGGGCCGTAGTGCCGACGGCCCAAGGGGGATTGCTGGCGGTGGAACGCGACCTGGCGGACGCCAAATCGCCCTTCCGAGTCGCCGCGCAACGCGATCCGGCCAGCGACGATAAGATACAACGTTACGCCGCAGCCGAAGGAAAGCGTCTTTGGGTGGCCGACTCGCAATTGGCCCGCTATGAAATCAATGCGGCGGCGGGCCAGATCGAATCGCGCGCGATTACCGATCGCGGTTCGCGGTTCGTGCAGCCGCCGATGCTCCTGGGCGACGTCTTGTTTCATATCCGCAAGCGCGGCACGTCGCCGGGGCTGATGGTTTCTGCCGTAAGTGCAAACGATCAAGAGCCGATTTGGCAAACGTGGGTCGCCGCGCCGCTGGCTTCCGAGCCGCTGGTTGATGCGGCGTCCGGTAAATTTACGGCAATCACGGCCAGCGGCGGCATGTTCCGGCTCGCGCTCGACGATCTGCGCGAGGGCAAGCCGGTTCCGAAGCCGCTGTTGGCCATCGAGCCGGGAAAACTGGCCAAGCCGATTGCCGCTGCAACGCAACTTGACGGCGGCATGTTCGCCATGACCGCCGGGGCGGGCACGAAGCCGATCGTCGTCTACGATCCCAAAGAGGACGATAAACGATTCCGCTTCTTGCTTTCGCCAGGCGAGATGGCCTCCGCGCCGTGTGCATTCGGCGGCGGCGTGCTCGTGCCGTGCATCAACGGGCAGGTTCATCTCCTGGACCCCAGAACGTTCGGCGAATTGGCCAAGCCATTTGAGCGGCCCGTCAAAGGCGTCGAGTTTTGGGAATGGCGGTCGCCGGTCGTCGCGGGTGAGAAACGCGCCGTGCTTTGCGATGGCGACAAGCGGCTTTTTGTGATTTCGATTGAAGGCGATAGCGAACCGACGCTGGTCTCGTCGGGAGCCGCTACGATGCCGAAGGCGCTGGTCTCGCCGCTAGCCGTGCTGGGGGAAAATGTTTTTGTCGTCGATGCAAGCGATAAGCTCTTGACGTTTGCCCTGCCCAACTTGACGCCTGGCCGGCAACACGACCTGGGAGGCCACTGCCTCTTGGGACCGCGTCGCGTCGGCAAGCTGGTGCTCGTTTCTTCCGATAAGGATCGACTGTTTGCCTTCGACGAGAAACAGGAACTCGTCTGGCAGACGCCGCTACCGTACGGTGCCTTGGCCGGCGCGCCGTATTCCGTGGGCGACGAACTGATCGTGGCCGCCCGCAGTGGCACGATTGCCCGAATATCGGCTGCCGATGGCAAGGAGCTATCGCATGTGAATGCCGGCTGCACGCTGGGCACCGGGCCGGTGTTGGTAAGCGGCCGGATGATCGTCGGCGGCAGCGATGGAAGCGCGATCGAGGTGAAGAATCCCTAACGTAATCTAAAAAAGCCCCGCCGTGTGGGGCGAAACGAAGAGGAGCAAATGCAATGCGCGGGTACTGCTTATCGATCGGTCTTTTCTTGGGCCTGCTTGCCCAAGCTTTTCAACCCCAGTTTTTCCAAGCACTTGCAGCAGCGGAAAACGTGGAAGCCGTCGGTCCAAACGATGTGCCGCTCGTTGCCGAGCCCATCCGGCAGGCAATGCAGGATGGCGACTTCGCTGCTGCCCGCAAGGCAATCGATGAAGGCTTAAAAGCCAAAGGGGCAGCGAGCGATTACCTCGCCTACTTGCGAGCGTGGTCGTACCATCTCGACAAGCAGGACGACGCATCCATCGCCGCCTTCATCAAGTTCGAGAAGGAATTCCCGCAAAGTCGCTGGCTCCGCCGGGCACGATTCGGCATGGCCCAGGCAATGGTCGCGAAGAAGGACTTTCTTGGGGCCGAGGCGATTTACGAGCAAGAGGCCAAGACTCTATTGTCCGATGCACACCGCGCGCAGGCTGCCTCCATCTATCGCGAATATGCCGATGCACAATTTCAGCCGCCGCGCAAAAACCAACCGCCCGACTACGCGAAAGCCCTCGCGTTTTACACAAAGGCAACGGTGGCCGGGCTTCCGGCGGATCGGCGCGCGGAAGTCGCATTGCGAATCGGCCGCTGTTTTCAGATGCTTGCTAAACCTGTCGATGCAGCGAAGGCATACGAATCGTTCCTGACGAACAATCGCGACGACGGGAGGACGATTGAAGTTCGCTACCGGCTGGGCGAGAGCTTGTTGGCTGCGGGGAAGTTGGTTGAGGCTCGGCAAGTGTGGAGGGAGTTGATCGCGATGCGGAAAGCCGCCACCCCCGGCCCCGCTCCCGAAGCAGGAGGGGAGAGATTCGCAGAAGCGGCGTTTCACTTGGCGGAAACTTGGCACGTTCCCGAGCCGCAGTCCAACGAGCAATTGCGGCACGGCGTTGCCGCACTGGAGGCGTTTATCGAGCATTTTCCGGCCCATGCGTTGGTCGGACAGGCCCATCTCAACATTGCTTCCAGCCAAATCCAAGGCGAGCATTTCGACGAAGCGATTGCCGCGCTCGACAGATTCATCAAAGACCCACGTTGGAAAGATTGCAAAGAACAGCTCGAGGCTCGCGGGTTGCTCGGCAACGTCTATAAGTCGCAAAAGAAATACAATGAAGAACTGACCGTCTGGAGGGAATATCTCGTGCGCTATCCGACGGACGCGCATTGGGGTTCGATCCAACAAGCGATCGTCGACGCCGAGTATGAAATGGCCATCGAACGCTTCAAGGCAGGCGACGATAAGGCGGCAACCAAGCTTTTGGGCGAGTTCGTGGCCCATTACCCGCTCGACGCTCGCAATCCGGGCATTCTCTATCTCTTCGGCCAGATGCACTATCGGCAGAAGCAATGGGAGGCGGCCATCGCCGAATGGCAACGGCTGGCGGCAAAACATCCGCAAACGGAAGAGGCATCGCACGCAACGTTCACCATCGCACGCACCTTGGAAGAAAAACTCGGTCGCTACGAAGACGCCGGTCAACACTATCGCAAAGTAACCGGCCAGGACATCCAAGCTGCCACAATTGCCGAGGCGACGATGATCGGCAAGAGCATGACGGTGACGACGGAACGTACGTTTCGAAGCAACGAGACGCCACTGCTGAAAGTGGTGTCGCGAAACGTCCCCGAGGTTAAGGTCCGCATTTATAAGATCGACCTGGAAACCTATTTTCGCAAAATGCACTCCATTGCCGGCATCGACCGGCTCGACGTGTCGCTGATCGATCCCGATGCGACCCTCGACTTCAAGATTCCCGACTACGCCAAGTACAAATCGGTGCAAAGCTCCGTCGCGACGCCTCTGCCGGAATCCGCAACGACCGGCGTCGCGACGGTGACCGTGAGCAGCCCAGAAATGGAGGCGACGACGCTCATCGTGCAAAGCGATCTCGATATCTTGGTGAAGAGTTCCCGCGACGAGGTGCTGGTGTTCGCCGAAAACGGACGAACCGGCAAGGCTTGGCCGGGCGTGCGACTGCTGATTTCCGACGGACGCACGATCGTTGCCGAAGCAATGACCGGAGAGGACGGAAGCTTCCGCCATCGCTACCCCGAGTTGAAGGACGCATCGCACGTCCGCGTATTTGCAACTGCCGGCTCGCACGTGGCGTCGGCGGCCGTTTGTGTGCTAGGGGCGGCAATCGCAGGCACGTTAGCCGACAAGGTATTTCTTGAGACCGATCGGCCCAATTACGCGGCAGGCCAGACGGTTCACGTTCGCGGCTGCGCGCGGCACGCAGACGGCGAGCGGTTTACGATCGAGCCGGGCAAGAAGTACGTCGTGGAAGCAATCGATGGGAACAATCGCCGGCTACGTCGCCAGGACGTGGTCCTTTCGCCAATCGGGACGTTCCACTTCGATCTTCCCTTACCCCACAACGCAGCCGATGGCAACTATCGCATCGTCGTTTTGAACGCAGACAAATCGCTTTGCGAGATAGCGTTTGAAGTACGGTGTCCGCCGAGAAATACCGACCTCTTGATCCTCGAACTGCCCAGGCGGACCTACTGCCAGGGAGAAACGATCGATGGCACGCTCCGTGCCCTTTTGCCAAACGACGCGCCACTCGTCGGGGCTAAGGTGCAATACTCATTCGACGGTCGATCGAGCGGTGCCGCAATCACCGATGCGCACGGCGAAGCACATATCTCCCTGCCGACCGATGATCTCGAGCAATCCGGCAAATTCATGTTGGCTGCCGCGATCGAGGGCCGCAGTGTCAAACTGGAATGTGCGATTGACGTAATCGATCAAGCCCTGTTCCTAGGGCTCGACACGGGGCGTGCAATCCGTCTGGCGGGCGAGGCATTTGATGTCCGGGTGAAGGCGAACGATCTCACCGGTCGGCGCATCGCCGAAAAGGTCCGCTTAAAGGTTCTCAAAAAGAAATCGTCCGAGGATGATATTGGGGATCAGATCGTTGAAGAGCACATTTTGTCAACTTTGGCGGACGGCTCGGTCCGGCAGACGCTGAAGATCGCCAAAGGGGGCGTCTATACGATTCAGGTCGCGGCAACCGACCGTTTCGGCAACTTGGTGACTACCGATCGAGAAGTGACGATTTCCGGCGACGACGATCCGCAACCGTTGCTCTTGCTCGTCGATCGCACAGATCTGGACGCAGGCGATACGGCGGATATCAACGTCCATTGGCGCGGTGCCCCGGCGTTGGCGATGATTACGTGCAACACCGATCGCATTGTCGAGCAGCATCAAGTGATCTTGCAGCCGGGCACGAACCGCGTCCGATTGCCAATCGGTGCGGCGATGGCTCCGGGCTTTATTTTGACCGCCTCGGTGATGTCGGATTTGGGAGGAAGGGACGGCGACCGTGCAAAACCGCTTCCATCGCACCGTTTATACGAGGCATTGTGCGGCTTCACCGTCAATTCCGCGATACGAGTGAAAATCGATTGCCAACGCTCGAAGGACAACCCGGCGTCCGCCACGGCAACCGTTACGACTTTGGATGCCCAGGGAAAGCCCGTTTCGGCAGAAGTTTGTCTCACGGCACGACCGAGTACGCAAGGCGAAGTGGGCAATGCGACCCACCTTACACGATATTTCCACACCGTTCATGCGATTGCACAATTCCACGCGGCGTCGAGCATTCAGTTCCAGTATCAACCGCTCACGCGCCTACTGCCGGCAAGGGCGATGGTTGCCGGAAACGGGACCACCGTTCCGCCTCATATCGCATCCCAAGCGGGCCTGCCGCAAGGCGTTGCCGCGAGGACCGGCGGCGGTTCGCAGTTTTCGGATTTGATTCACTGGATCGACGGCGCCGATCGGCCCATTAACGAGGCTCGAGATAACGATCGTACCGATGAAAATGAGGGCTTGCAACTAGCCTCACCGTCAGCGGTTTTTGATGCTCCCGATCCGGAAGACGAGGGGCCGGTCGTTGCGACGAGCGAGAATTTCCACGAATCGCCGAGCAACCGACAAGCGACGATCGCGCATGCTCCACCCGCCGAAGTCGATCCCTTCGGTGGTGGCCAAACGCAACCGACCGTTCCCACTCCTGCGAGCAACGCCCAAATAAGTGCCGCACCGAAAGTCATCGCGTTCGCGCACGCCCTTAGCCGCGGCGAATGGCATCCTTCCGTCACTACCGGTGCCGACGGTCGTGCGACGGTTGTGCTATCGCTCGATAGTTCGGCCGACTTCGTTTTGCAGGCCAACGCGATTACGCAACAATCGCTCACCGGGGAGAGCGTCAAGAAGCTTCGGGGCACGGGTAGGCACGTTTTGCCAAACCTAGGAAAATCGGAAAACCGGCCCGTGGGATTACCGCGTGAAGTGAGGCTTGCGGGAGTCGCAAGCGGCAATACAACGGTTGTCCTTCCCGGCCCGCTACCGCCTGCGGCAACGCTGCAAATTCACGTCGATCCGACGGTGGAAAGCAGTCTTTTTGAGATGGTGAATGGGGACGCGGGGGACTATGGGAACGAGATTGACCGCCTTGCGACGCCCGATCTCCATGCGGCCAGCGACCTGCTGGCAGCGGTCTCGCAACTGAAGATTTATCCGAGCGAAATGCCGAAGGGCCGCACGTTGGACGACCGCATTCGCACCTTAATGGGCTTCTTGCTCGTCGATCAACGCGACGACGGCTCGTGGGGGAACGGCGATCGCGGCCCGATCGTCGCGACGACGGCATTGGCCTATTGGTCGCTCGTTGTCGTCCAAAATGCCGGTTATCAATTGCCCGGCAATGTGCTGAAAAATGCCCAGACCTTCCTTCACGGCAGCATCGGCGGCACGCAGCCGAGCGACTTGGAAACCAAGGCCATCGTCGCCCACGTTCTGGCCGTTGCCGGGCAGGGTGATTTCGCCCTCGTGAATCAATTGCTGCGCGACCGTGCGTCGCTCATGCCGACGGCGCGTGCATATCTTGCATTGGCACTCGCGGAAATGGATCGCAAGGATGCAGCAGCCGATTTGCTCAAAAGTACTCCTCTTGCGTCGCGAGATGAGTACGTTGAAGCCCATGCTATTGCTGCTTTAGGCTGGTTGACGATTGATTCTGCATCGCCGCAGGGCAAGGCAGCAGTCGAATGGCTCTTGAACCATCGTGCCGGGCTGCGTTGGACGCCTGAGCGAGCCACCGGATCGGCTGCGGTGGCTTCGATGCGATGGCTGGCGGCGAACCGCAACCCGGTCGAGACTTGCCGCGTCGAGATTGTCGTCAACGGCCATTCGGTCGCGACGCTCAATATCGATCCCAACGGGCAAGGTCAATCCATCGCTGTGCCGGTGGAGTTTCTCGTGAAAGACTTCCAGCAGATCGTTCTTCGCCCCTCCGGATCGGCACGCCTTTCCTACCGCTGCATGCTGGCCGGCATCGAACCGATCGAGAGTCTGCAAGTTCGCAAGACCGGTTGGAACATCCGGCGAACGTACGAACCGGGCCGCATTGAAGCCTATGGACAAGCGATCAACCGTGGATACGACATTCTTATTGGCAATCGCCATGCGGAAGTCGCCAATCCCATGATGCAATTGCCTGCGGCACGGCGTGGAATTGTAAAACTGCATTACGAATTCAAAGGTGACGGCGATGATGCCGCAGCCGCCATAGAGAATGTGTCCGGCGCACCGCCGATGATCGTGGAACCGCTGCCCGGCGGTGTCGCGGTCGTGGAAAAATCGATCCGAGGCGATTTTGATTCGTGCCACATTTTATTGGATCGGTTGGTGTTCTCGATCGGCTCGCGTAATTTGGCCAGCACGATTTCTTACGAGTTGGAAGGCACTCTGCCCGGCTCGTATCGCATTGGCCCGACGATATTGCGCCGCTGTGAAGATGCCGCTCCGCTGGCCGTGGCAAGCGGTGCCACGTTGGTCGTTTTGCCCCAAGGAGGAAAATCGAACGATCCCTATTTCTACTCGCCCGAGGAACTGCTGTCACTCGGCCAACTTGCCGCGGCCAAGGGCGATACCGATGCGGCCCTGCGTTACTTTACGGAGTTGCTCGACAAGTGGCACGGAAAGCCGCACTCTGGGCTGAACGATAGCTCGTATAAAACGGTTGTGGCGGCGTTGGTCGATATCTACTTGCAGCGCGGCTTGTCGGCAAAGGCCGTGCAATACTGCGAAATCATGAAGGAAAATTGGCCCGAACGGCCCGTGACGCTCGACCAACTCCTCAAAGCGGCCGCCGCCTACCGCGACATCGGCGAGACCGAGCGGAGTTACGGGGTTTGCCGAGCGGTGATCGAGGGGCACCTTGCGAGCGATAGCGGCTTGGCCGGTTTCGTGGAAGAGCAAGGCGATTTCCTTCGCGGCGTAAGCCTAATGAACCGCCATCTGCAAAACTATCCGCCGGAGCCTTACGCGGCCGAGGCGGAGTTGGAATTGGCCCAGCACGTTTATGCCAAGGCATCGGAAGCTGCCTCGAATCCACTCCTTCAACCCGAGCTCCGTCGCGATGCCCTCATCCTCCGCGCATGGCAAAAGCTGGAAGCTCTTCTCACGGCCAATCCGAACGACCCCACTGCCGACCAGACTGCCTTTGCCGCGGCAAACGCGCTATTGGATCGCAAGCAATACGCGGCTGCCGGCCAAGCCGCTGCCGCATATTCCAGACGTTACCCCCAAAGCGATTTGAAAGATTCTTTTTGGTACGTGCAGGGCTATTGCGATTTCGCCACGGGCAAGCACGCTTCGGCAATCGACCTCTGCCGCAAAGTGGCCGACTCGCGGCACCTCGACAAGAACACCGGCAAAATGGTCGATAGCCAAAATAGGAGCCGCGCGATTTACATTCTCGGCCAGATTTACCAGAGCCTCGGGCAGCGAGGCGACGCGATCCGCGAGTACCGCCGCATTGCGAACCAAATTCCCGACGCAAAAGCGTCCGTCGCTTTCTTCACCGGCAAGCGCATTGCACTGCCCGAGTGTACGACGCTCAAACCGAACGCGGCGGTGGAAGTGGAGTTGGCGTTCCGAAACGTGTCGGCGTGCGACGTGAAGATATTTCGCGTCGATCTGTTGAAACTCTGCGAGACGGGACGAGCGTCGGGCAACCTGGGGCAAGTGAATCTTTCGGGGATTCGCCCGCTGCACGAAATTTCGGTTGCGCTGGGCGACGGAAAAGACTATCGCGATCGGACGCACAAGCTGGCTTTGCCGTTGAAAAAAGAGGGGGCCTATCTGGTAGTCTGTCGCGGCGAAAACCTTTATGCGAGCGGCTTAGTCGTGGTATCTCCGCTGGAACTCGAATCGCACACCGACGCAGAGACGGGGTTGGTCCAAGTTTTCGTCAAGGATGCGACGGCAAACAAGTATGTGAGCGAAGCGCAAGTGCGGCTGCTGCATTACGACGGTGGCCAACGACCGGCGATGGTGACCGGCACGACCGATTTTCGCGGCGTCTTTACCGGAAATTGCCCGGCGGAAGATGCCACCATCGTCGTCCGCTCGGCGGACGGCAGGTATGCCTTTGCCGCAGGAAAATCGAACGGCTTCCGCGCCGATGCGGTGACCGCGCGCGGGGAAGCGGAAGAAGTCGATCCGACATTGCCGTTCCGCAGCCGGTCGAGCCGATCCTACACTGGGTCGCCCGTTTACACCGAGAACCTTACGGAAACGGAGGACGCAACGACTCGGATCGTCGCCGCTGATTCCAACGTGCCGCCGCTATCGCCCGATAATCCCCATGCCTCGATTTGGGTCGGTCCTGGCAACGGCGCCGCCGAACGAAAGATTCGTGAGGCCCTGGCTTCACAAACGACCATCGATTTCGTCGATACGCCGCTTACGGATGTAATCGACTACATCAAGGACTTACACAAGATCGAGATTCAGCTCGACGCGGCTGGGCTTAAGGATGCCGGACAAGAACCCGATGTTGCGATCACGAAGAAGCTCAAAGGCATATCGCTTCGGTCGGCATTGCGTCTCATGCTCGACAATCTTCAGTTGACCTACGTGATTCACAATGAAGTGCTTCTCATCACATCGCGGCAAAATGCCGAGAGCGATAAGTTCATGCGGGCGCGCGTTTATCGCGTCGAAGACCTCGTTTTGCCGCCCGGCAGCAGTCCGGGCGATCAGGCCGATTTCCAGCCACTGCAAGACTTGATCTCCCAGACGGTCGATTCCAAGACCTGGCTCGATAACGGCGGTACGGGTACCATGTCACCGTTCCCGACAAATCTCTCGCTCGTCGTCTCCCAAACGGAAGAAGTTCACGAACAGATCGAGGCCATGCTTGAAGCCATCCGCCGCGCCGGCACGATCAATCCCAGCCTGCTGCATCGAACTGGGGAGGCCAGTCAATCGCCGACCTCGCCACAACGATTCCCAGCGGCCCAGGGTATGGGTGGTGGTATGGGTGGTGGTATGGGTGGTGGTATGGGTGGTGGCATGATGGGTGGCATGATGGGTGGCATGGGTGGTGGTGGCGGATTCGGCGCAGTAACGCAGCCACCTCCAGCCGGAACGGCCCATGTCCGAGCAACGCCGGGGCAGACCCCCTTTGTCATCTCGGTCATCCCCTTCTCCAGTCGGCCGGGCGACGTCGACCTATTGGAAGGCGTAAAAGGTGCCAACCAAGCCAACCAAAACGAGAAGATCAAAAACATGAAGTCTCGGCAAAAGAACGGCCAGCAAGACGGCTTCGGCAGTGGTGGTAGCATGGGTGCCGGGTTCTTCTAACACGTTCGTAGTTCCACCGTTAGGCGGAATCCCCGGCCCGTCATGTAGACGCAGTACTTTCATGCCCCCGAAAGGCTTTAGCATGCAGCGTCGTTGCGAAGAAAAAGCATAACCTCACAAATTTTCTACCGTCGTCCGCAATAAAAGACGCCTTGGCCCCGTTATCTAATTTGGGCAAGTCGGCGATTCTCCGCCGGTCAGTTGGGCTGGTCGCGTTTTGTGGCTATTCGTTGAGCGACATGGGCAGGGCAAATTCACATGGAGTCGATCCCGTTTTATCGGATCGAAAAACCGTGCAATTTGGTTTTCCGTGCATCGCTATTTCACCGTAAGTTTGTCCCTTAATCGACGGAGAAGAAACATGAATCTCGCATTTTGGATCGCACTGCGCACCGACGGCAATAAAAACCGAAAACCGCACGGTCTCAAGTCGCGGCAATTCCGCATCGAATCGCTCGAAAACCGCCAACTGCTCTCGGGGAACCCCGTCGCGTCGCCCTTCTATTCGATCGACGGCTCGGGCAATAACCTGCTCAACAGTTCTTGGGGTAGCGATGGAGCGGACCTGCTCCGCAAAACGCCCGCCCAATACGCCGACGGCATCGCGACGCCCGCCGGAACCAATCGGCCCAGTGCTCGCGTCATTAGCAACGCGGTCGATGCACAATCGGGCGACGTACTCAGCAGCCGCGACCTCTCCAATATGGTATATGCCTGGGGGCAGTTCATCGACCACGACCTCGACCTCACATCGGGCGGCACGACGAAAGATTACTTCAACGTCGCCGTACCAAGCGGCGACGCCCAGTTCGACCCCACCGGCACCGGCACGCAGATCATTCCGCTCAATCGGTCCAAATTCGATTCGGCCACCGGAACGAGCAAAGTGAATCCTCGCCAGCAGGTCAACGACATCACCGCCTATCTCGATGGTTCGATGATCTACGGCTCCGACGCCACGCGGGCCGCTGCGTTGCGATCCTTTTCCGGCGGAAAACTCAAGACCAGCGACGGCAACCTCCTGCCGCTCAATACGACCGGGCTTCCCAACGCCAACGACACGCATCAAACGGCCGACAACAAACTGTTCCTCGCTGGCGACGTCCGGGCGAACGAGAACATCGAGTTGACGTCGCTGCAAACGGTCTTCATGCGCGAACACAACCGCATTGCCGATCAACTTTCGGCGGCAAACCCCGCTTGGACCGACGAGCAGATTTATCAGCAGGCTCGACGAACCGTGATTGCCGAGGTGCAATCGATCACCTTCAACGAGTTCCTGCCGAACCTGCTCGGCCCCCAGGCGATCGCTCCCTATCGCGGCTACAATCCCAACGTCAACGCGGGAATTGCCAACGAATTTTCTGCGGCCGCGTTTCGCTTCGGCCATTCGATGGTCGGCGGCGACGTCCAGTTCCTCTCCAATACCGGTGTGGCAACGCAAGCCCCAATGGAATTCAAGGACGCATTCTTCAATCCCGATGTCGTGAAGCAATCTGGCATCGACCCGCTGCTGAAGTATCTCGCCTCGGACAACGCCCAAGAGGTCGATCTCCAAGTTGTCGATAGTTTGCGGAACTTCCTCTTCGG
>JANXOJ010000265.1 GCA_025353625.1 Planctomycetota bacterium
CGTGGTTTGGTCTTTACGGCGTGGCCGACACCGGCAAGCTCACCGAAGACGAACTTACCCCAACCTTCGCTTCCATCGTCACGGCCTTTGAGGCTATTCTTATCGAGACGTTGGAGCCGCCGCAGAACCGTCGCCGTGGCGACGACTTCACAGCCGTCGAATACATCCAAGACATTGACCCCGAACTGCGCGAGCAGGAGCTTCAGACTACTCTCCGCAGCATCGAACAGAAGCTACGACAAGCCCAATGACAAAAGCTGGTACGCCTACCGTGCACTACAGCAAACTGCTCCGGCTGTCACGCTGGCTGCTTCCGACCTCCGCTTTACCCCCACCGTTCAGCCAGCGCGCCGGCCTCCGCAGTTGCGGAGCTTGATTCGTTAGGCGACTTGCCACACGTTTCCATGAGCTACGATCTTACCATCCGACCTGATGAGAGTTTCTCCCAGTTTAAGCCGCTGGCTCCCTTAGCCGCATTTCTCGCAGCACAGCCCAACCTAAAGCCAAACGGCAACCGTGGCTTCGTCCTTGAAGACGGCAATCGCTGTATGGAAATCGACATCGAAACCGTGAGTGAGGAAGGCGACGATATCGAGGATGAGTCGGCCGACCTCGAGACTTTCAACTGCATTCGTGCTCACATTCCGTATGCACATCTCGGAAAGCAACCGCAGCGCGATTATTATCCATTGTTGCACAGCATAGCCCAGCAATTGGGCTGGGAGCTTCACGACGAGCAGAGCGACGAAGAGCTTCCCGAGGACGGTGCCGAACCGAATTAGTCTTGGTGGAGGTTTTGGTAGCCATGCGAACGTCGCCAGTCCGTACCGCAACATGCCGAAAACCTTTACGTTGAAGTAATTTTGTTAAGTCCCGATTCTGGAACTAAACTTCGGCCTTTCAAAAACTGCCTCTTCAACTTGCCTGCCGGTCCATCGCTCGGAATAAAAAACCGAGACCATGCAAACTGCGCAAAACGTAGGAGATGGAATGCAAAACGGTTGCTCGACGCGCACAAACTTGGAAGTCCGGGTCGCAATTCGCGCCGCCACCTCCCTCAACGAGTGTAACCAATCAGTGGCAATGAGAGCGGAAGGGCGCGAGCCCTCCGGTGGTGCGTGCCGGGCACCGGACGGCTTGCGCCGTGCCGCTTCTGTGACGTCGGACGGCAATGGCGATAAGTGCGGAAGTGGCAAGGCCAGCTTGGCCGCGTCTCTCCACGGGCTGGAAGCCCGAGCCACACAATTCCGTACAGTGCCCTGGAATGAGACGTAAAAAAACCGCAGGTCGTGGCTTGCATGGCTTCGGCGGTCGCCCGAAGGCGGTGCCTACGAATTTTATCTTGTTGCGGAAAAATTCGCGGACTCCGGGGACTGCTCCATTTTTCGGCTTGGCCGCCGAATTTGTCGCAAGACGTTGACCGAAAACATCGACCTGTCCCCTTCACGTTGGATTTTGCAATTCGCTACCCTCAAGCGCAAGCGGTCTGCGCACGGCGTGCGATTTACCGCCTCACCTGCATGAACGACTCTTCATTTGTAGAACAGTCGCGGCGAGAATCTGGCGACATGCTTCCAAGAAGTCGTTAGTAAAGGCATGACCAGTGAGGCTTGGGGTTGAGCGGCTGCCGACCAACTCGCCAAGCCGACACCACCACCACCACAAGAATCTGGACTTTGCAGTTATTCTGGGTTACACTCTAGCCTGATGGAAATTAAATTTCCTATTAGGGCCGTATTGATCAACTCGACCTACGCTGGCGAAGGGAAGGGGCGAACGAGTCCTTGTCATCGGCTTATTTTCCGCGTATATTGGTGCGTCGGATTGAACTTGCGGATTCGACAGCTATTTGAGGTGATGAATGATCGAACGTCTGTACGTGCAGAATTTCCGATGTTTGAGCAGCTTCGAGCTAAATCTTGCCGGCAATCCGTCCGCGCTCATCATCGGCCGAAACGGTTCGGGCAAGTCGACTATCTGCCACGCACTGGGTATTTTCCAACAGATTTGTAGAGGTTCGGGCGGCGTCGACAAACTCCTGAAGCGTGAAGACTGGTCTTTCTACCACCAGTATCTGGACGATAAGGGACGCTTCAAAGAAATCGATAAGCCGATGCGGTTTGAAATCGAAATGACTTTGGCCGACACTCGGTTTGCTTATTCCGTTTCGTTCGATTGGCCAGCCAACTTTCGCGAAGCTCGTATTCTCGATGAAGCACTGACTGCCAACGGTCAATCGGTCTTCGCTCGTCAGGAAGCGCAAGTCACACTCCCCGGAAGCAACCCGTTTCGGCTCGATTGGCACGTCTTCGCGATCTCCGTGATCAACGAAAAGCCACCCGCAACGATGTTGCGAGATTTGAAAGAGTTCCTTGCGTCCTTAGTGCTCATCGTGCCGACGCCGTCTCACATAGACGGGTTTTCCGAAAGTACGAC
>JANXOJ010000282.1 GCA_025353625.1 Planctomycetota bacterium
CGAGTCGAAGAGCAAGCAGCTAGCAGGGCCAGCGGCGACCGCAGCAACAATTGCCGGCGAACTCCCAATAGATGAAAGTGTCATCGATACTGTCCGCAAAGTCCTTAGCGGCGTCGCTCGGGCCGAATCGCGGATTGCCTGCGGCAAGAACCTCATCGCCCTGATGCTCTGCGGATCGAATTCGGCCAAGATCAAGAAGCTGAGATTGAATCTGTTGAGTACGTTCGGCCTGCTCGCCCATCTAAAGCAGGCCGACGTGGCGACGCTGATTGATATCCTGATTGCCAACGACTGCTTGGAGCAGGAGCAAATCGACCGCTTTCGCCCCGTGCTGCGGCTCACGCCGCTGGGCGGCGACATAATGCGAGGCAAGGCGGAGCTACCGCACGGCCTTAAAATTCCCGGCGACATTCGGCAAAAGCTTCGGCCCCCGGCGACCCAAGCAATTACGGCCCAAACCACAACGTCACCAACGACCGCGGCACGTACTACCGCGATTTCGGTTGCGGTCGATCAACCGGAGCCGAAACGACCACCGGAACTCGATTTTGCCCCACCCAACGACGAGCAGGACTTTTGTTTCAGAGAGTCCATTCCGGCCAAAGCATCGGTCGACGATCGCGATAGCGGTAAAACCACGCGTATTACGCCAAAAATTGCCGTTCCCCCCGCACCCGCGACCAAGTCGGCTACGACCCAGGCAAGCACGAGTCGGCAACTTCTCGAAAAAGCCGGCACGCCGGCGAGTCTGCCGTCGTATTACTGGACCTGGATTTTGCTGACCAGCGGCTTCACGACGGCCGAATGTCAGGCCATTCGGGGGATCAATCGAGAGGCGATCATCGACCACCTACTACAAGCCGCCGAGAACCGCCTGGAAGTTCAGCCCGAATGGTGCCTTTCCGTGAGCCTGATTGCCGCCCTGGAGAGTGCCTTTTTGCGTGGCCACGGCCACGAAACGCCTCTTCTAGAGTTCGGCCCCCTCCTCGCCCAACTCCCCGCTGGAACGCGGTACGAAGAGGCCCAACTTTACCTAAAGTGCCGATCTTGCTAAATGTTCGTATTCCCGCCTTTCGACGGAAGTCCCCTTTTGCAACGTCGAGTGCCGCCGCTACGAACAACTTTGCGTTTTCCCATTCTCCGTACTCGAAAAGTGGCCCAGGATAACGTACAATTGCCGGATTCCTCTCTAATACTCCGTACAAAGCCACTCCATGTCCATCCCTCCGGAATCTCCGCTACCCCCCGACAAGATAGATCCGCCCGTCAAGATACTGCCGCCGACACGGCGAGCACCGCCGACGGCGATGATTATGGCCATCGTCTTGATCGTGCTGATTTTCTGGCTATTTGGCCCCAATACCGACAAAACCTCCGAGATCAGCTACGGATTTTTTCGGCAGCAACTCGATCTGGGCAACGTCGCAAAAAGTGAACTCCAGGGGCTGAAGGTTATCGGTGAGTTCACCGAACCGCCGTCGGAGCCGGCGGAAAAGGGCAAGACCGATCCGCCCAAGCTGCATAAGAAATTTACGACCACCTTGCCGCTGATGGTGGACCCGAATCTCGATACGATATTACTCAGTAAGTTGGCCGAAAGGTACAGCGTCACCACCCCAACCGATGGCACCTATATCCTGTCGGTGATTTCGATGGTGATTCTGCCGCTTGGGGTTCTCGCCGTCGTTATTTTCATGCTCCGCCGCACGCGCGATTCAATCTTTGGCGGCGGCGGAATTCTGGGCTTCAGTAAAAGCCCCGCACGAAAATACGAAGTGGGCGACCGCCGTGTGACGTTCGCCGATGTCGCCGGGCTAGAAGGCGTTAAGGCCGAAATGCAGGAGATCGTCGAGTTTCTCAAAAATCCGCAAAAATTCCAGCGGCTGGGTGCCCGTGTGCCCAAGGGAATCTTGCTCATGGGGCCGCCCGGCACCGGCAAGACGCTGCTGGGGCGGGCCGTCGCCGGTGAAGCCGGCGTACCGTTCTACAGCATCAACGGCTCCGAGTTCATCCAGATGTTCGTCGGCGTGGGAGCAAGCCGCGTCCGCGACATGTTTGCCACGGCCAAAGAGACCGCCCCCTGCATCCTCTTCATCGACGAAATTGATGCGGTGGGCCGGCATCGCGGCACCGGCGTGGGCGGAGGGCACGACGAGCGCGAACAAACGCTCAACCAGATTCTCAGCGAGATGGACGGCTTCACGCAGACCGAATCGGTGATCGTCATGGCCGCCACGAACCGGCCCGACGTACTCGACCCGGCCTTGCTTCGTCCCGGTCGATTCGATCGCCACGTCACCGTCGACCGTCCCGCACTCAAGGGACGTCTTGCGATATTCAAAGTCCACTCGCGGGGCATTCCCTTGGCCGACGACGTCGATATGGATCGGCTTGCCGCCGGCTCGGTTGGCCTGACCGGCGCCGATATCCGCAACCTCGTCAACGAGGCGACGCTTTGGGCCAGCCGCAACGACAAGGACGAAGTCACGATGGCCGACTTCGAGTACGCACGCGATAAGGTGCTGATGGGTGCCAAGCGCGAAGAAGTCTTGTCGCCGGAAGAAAAATCGGTCACCGCCTATCACGAGGCGGGCCATACGCTGCTCGCCTGGCTCGTGCCGGGGGCGAACCGCGTTCATAAGGTCACAATCATCCCGCGCGGCCGTTCGCTGGGGATGACGCAGATGTTGCCGGAAGAGGACCGCGTGAACGTCCGCGAGAGCGAATTGCAGACGCACCTGCTAATTTACATGGGCGGTCGTGCGGCGGAAAAGCTGGTCTTCAACGAATTCAGTGCCGGTGCCGAGAACGACCTGGACCGGGCCACGCACATTGCACGCCGCATGGTAACCCACTGGGGCATGAGCGAGCGGCTGGGCCCGATGACGTTTCAAGATAGCGAAGAACATCCCTTCTTGGGCCGCGAGATTGCCGAACAGCGGCGCTTTAGCGAACATACCGCGCAACTCATCGATGAAGAGGTCTCGCGCATCCTCCGCGCCGCCGACGAACGAGCGAAAGACTTACTCACGCAGCACCGCGATAAACTCGAGTCCTTGGCCAAGGGGCTGGAAGCCGACGAGACGCTTGACGACGCGGCCATCGAGAAACTTATCGGCCCAGCAACCTGGAAGATAAACGAGACGGCGAAGAACAACGGGTCGGCGTCGTGACGTGCCAGGAATATTGGTGGGTTAGCGCGATTGGATGCTGGGCCGTCCGAAAGCTCGACGCCACCCTACCGAGGAACGCCGGCCCATGACACCGCAACAATTCATCGCGAAATGGCAGCGCGTCGCGCTCACCGAACGCAGCGCGTGCCAGCAGCACTTTCTCGATCTGTGCGAACTGCTCGGCCAGCCCAAACCGGCCGAGGCCGATCCGGAAGGGACTTGGTACACCTTCGAGAAGGGCGTCGAAAAGAGCGATGGCGGACGCGGCTGGGCCGACGTCTGGATGCGGGGCCACTTCGGCTGGGAGTACAAGGGCAAGCACAAGGATCTCAATGCCGCCTATAGTCAACTGCAACTCTATCGCGAAAAGCTGGACAATCCACCGCTTTTGGTCGTCTGCGATATGGACCGCTTCGTCGTCCATACCAACTTCACGAACACCGCCAAAATAATCCACCGCTTCGATCTGGCCGGCCTCGCCGATTCGGCCAACCTCGAAATCCTTCGCAATCTGTTCGAGAAGCCCGACGCCCTCAAGCCGGGCATCACCAGCGAAGCCATCACCATCGAGGCGGCGGAACGCTTCGCCAAATTGGCCGACGCCCTGAACCAACGCGGCATCGAACCGCTCCGCGCGGCCCACTTCCTCATGAAACTCATGTTCTGCATGTTTGGCGAGGATACCGGCCTGCTTCCGCCCAACCTTTTCGGCAAGCTGCTGAAAAATGCCCAAGCCAACCCGGCCATTCTGCCCCGACGGCTTGAATCGCTCTTCAAGGCGATGGCTGCCGGCGGCGACTACGGCAACGACACCATCGCTTGGTTTAACGGCGGGCTGTT
>JANXOJ010000285.1 GCA_025353625.1 Planctomycetota bacterium
CCTTCGCACCAAATTCGCCCGGTGACCAGAGATCAATTACCTCACGGCTTTGTGACTGCGACAAGGAAAGAGTCGACGGCGTGTAGGTGAAAACAACATTGTCATCTTCATGCGAGATATGGCAGCCGTTTGCGTCCGTGCCCTGTTGATACCAACCTTCATTACTCGCCAGTTTGCGAGCGATGGCCCCGCTACGATCCCAGTAAAGCTCGCCGTTAAGATACCTAAGCTCCACGACCAGCCGATTCGTTACCTCGGGAGTTTTCGGATACGCTTGTGTCATAGGCCGAATCTTTCGTTTGGACGCAGAATTTCAGGATATCGATTCGACACCGGATCTACCTAGTATACCTTATTTTCGGAAGAAGAAAGGTGACAGTTACGAATGGCAATATCGTTATTGTAACCTATTTCAGGTGCAGTATTTGTGCAATTCATGGCGAAGGACATTCCTGGGCTCTTGCATGAGCGGATTCCCGTGGCGGCGGCGTCTGAGGACTCAGGGGTCGAGGCGGCCGGGATACGAACGTGAGCCGCTATTGCGGGAACAGCCCGACGAATGGGACCGCACCAAATTTGATGACTGTCACATTGTCTTTCCCTGTCAAATTATCTTTCCCGTTTAACGGCGGGCATGCTGAGGGCGATTCGCCAGTCTATGCTTGCTGTCCCCTGGGTGCTGCGGAAGCACAAAAAAACCGCCGGCCCTGCTTGCACAGTGCCGGCGGCGTGTTCGATTGCTAAAGGGTGGGTCTGGGTTGCGTTCGACACCACCCTATTGAACGTCGAATCGTTTAGTACATGTCTTCGCCGCCGCCGGCTGCCGGGGCACTCTTGTCGTCCTTGGGCTTGTCGGCCACTAGGGCGTCGCTGGTTAGGAGCAACGTGGCCACGCTGGCCGCGTTTTGCAACGCCGTGCGGGTGACCTTGGTGGGGTCAACGACGCCGGCCTTGACGAGGTCTTCGTAGACGTTCGTGGCGGCGTTGTAGCCAAAGTTGCCCTTGCCTTCGGCAACCTTCTCGGCCACGATGCCGCCATCCTGGCCGGCGTTGTCGGCGATTTGAGTCACCGGGGCGCGGCAGGCACGCAGGACGATCTTGTAGCCGATTTCCTCGTCGTGGACCAAACCCTGTGGCTTGACGTTCGACGCGGCACGCAGCAAGGCAACGCCGCCGCCAGGCAGAATGCCTTCTTCCACCGCAGCGCGGGTAGCATGCAGGGCGTCTTCCACGCGGGCCTTCTTCTCTTTCATTTCGCTCTCGGTCGCGGCCCCGACGTTGATCTTGGCCACGCCGCCAGCCAGTTTGGCCAGCCGCTCTTCGAGCTTCTCGCGATCGTAATCGCTCGACGTGTTCTCGATCTCGCGGCGGAGCTGCTCGATGCGGCCCTTAATGTCGACACTCTTGCCGGCCCCTTCGATGAGCGTGGTGTTGTCCTTGTCGATGAGGATCTTCTTGGCCCGCCCCAATTGGGAAAGCGTGATGTTCTCGAGCTTGGTGCCGAGGCTCTCGAAGATTGCAAAACCGCCGGTCAAAATGGCGATGTCCTCGAGCATGGACTTGCGGCGGTCGCCGTAGCCGGGGGCCTTGATGGCGGCGACCTTGATGGTGCCGCGGAGGCGGTTGATGACCAGCGTTTGCAGGGCCTCGCCATCGACGTCCTCGGCAATAATCAACAGCGGCTTGCTGGAATTAACCACCTTCTCCAAGATCGGAACCAAGTCCTTGATGTTGGAAATCTTCTTCTCGTGGATCAGCACGTAGGCGTCGTCGAAATCGATTTCCATCTTGGCCGGATCGGTGACGAAGTAGGGCGAGAGGTAGCCGCGATCGAACTGCATCCCTTCGACCCACTCGACCTCGGTGGCCAAGCTCTTGCCTTCATCGACGGTGATCACGCCGTCTTTGCCGACCTTTTCCATGGCGTCGGCCAAAAGCTGGCCGATTTCCGGATCGTTGTTGGCGGCGATGGTGCCGACCTGGGCGATCTCGTCCTTCTTGTTTTTGACCGAGATCGACATGCTCTTGAGCTTCTCGGTGATATCGGCAACGGCCTTTTCCATGCCCGTCTTGAGCTGCACCGGGTTCACGCCGGCAACGACCGCACGCAGACCTTCGTTGAAGAGTGCTTCGGCCAGGATCGTGGCGGTGGTGGTGCCGTCGCCCGCCTTGTCGCTGGTCTTCGATGCGACCTCGCGGACCATGCGAGCACCCATGTTCTCGTAGACATCTTCCAGGTCGATTTCCTTGGCCACCGTGACGCCGTCCTTGGTGACGGTCGGCGAGCCAAAGCTCTTCTGCAAAATGACGTTGCGGCCCCGGGGGCCGAGCGTGACGCGCACGGCTCGGGCCAGCTTGGAAACACCGCGCCGCAGTGCGTCGCGGGCTTCTTGATCGAATGCAATCAACTTGGACATGGCAAAAAATCTCCTTGGAATCTCTTGAGGCGAGGAGCCCTCGCCGATGTATTTGGAATGTTTTGTGTCTTTGTATCCTGCACACTCCGTGTGCCGACAGCCGGATACATTTAGCCGATCACGGCTAGGATATCGTCTTCGCGCATCAACAGCAGTTCGCGGTCGCCGAGCTTGAACTGCTCGCCCGCATAGGAGGTGAACAACACGCGGTCGCCCGCCTTGACCTGCAACACGACTCGCTTGCCATCCTTGTTCAACTTGCCTTCGCCCACGCTGATGATCTTGCCGCGCGTCGGCTTATCCTTGGCGGAGTCGGGCAGAACGATGCCGCCGGCCGTCATGGTTTCCGATTCCTCGCGCTGGACCACAACCCGGTCGCCCAGGGGTTGGAACTTCAGCTTTTCGTCGCCGTGGGACTCTTTTTTGTCTTTCTTCGCCATGCGTTATCTCCGCAGATATTCCAAATGATTCGTGTTTAAGGGTATCGCGACCATTACGCGATCCGCAGTCCAGGGTACTGCCAAAACCGCGCATTGCGGCGCGGTCGACGTGTAGTGGAAGCAAGTGGCGCGCCAAAGGCGATGGATCGACGTAACTGACTTTATGGTAACGCATTGCGAAATACCTCGGGAAGATGCTATCTGCCGAAATGGGCGTTCAACGGCGGCAATACCGTGGAAGAGCAAGTTCGGCCTGCCAGATTGGCAGGCATCCTCGTTCCCTCGCGGAGAGCATGTAAAAGCAGTTCGCCTGATGTTGTCGAGGTGACGGTGGACTGATCGGTGCGTTGCTCATAGAATGGAAAAGATCGCACTTGCCCCCAGTCATACTACCCGCGTTTGAAAAATTCTCGCGCTCGG
>JANXOJ010000296.1 GCA_025353625.1 Planctomycetota bacterium
TTCATGGCGGATGCCGATCTGCCGGGCAAGCTCCGTACATTCGTTCAACTCGCCGCCAGCAAGACTTGCACTAACCCCCGTCACAGCAACGGCCCTATCACCGAGAACCTGCTGAGCCGCTTTGGCAACGACCGTGCTATCGAGTCCGCCGGAGAAGGCGACGGCGCAACTGCCGTAACTTCGCAGAAGTTCGAGCAGGCGATCGCGTTTGAGGGCAAGTTCGGGAGTAAGAGCGTGCATGAAAGGAAAGAAGGGATTGGGGATGAGGGATTGGAGGGACGAATGGGCTAACGTCCGATTCTTCATCCCAAATTCCTAATCCCCAATCCCTTTGTAAAAAAGTCCTCCGCCGTAATGCCGTGGCGATGACTTTTTGAGAGCCCGCTGCTGAGGGGGGCACCTGGATTCCGGGTTGTGTGATCCGTTGTTTGCCGCAAGGGCAGATCACCGGCTATACACGCGGCCAGAATCTTTATTCAGGCACCCAACGGGCATCTTATCGGCTCACCAAAAACGGTCATCCGCATCACGTACATGGAAGAGGACACTGGAATCGTACCACGGATCGACAACGAAGACAAGCAATTGGACGGATAATTTTCCCTCGGTTTCCATCTGCTACGAGGCGTGCTACGATTTGCGGCCAAAGCCGCGCGGCGGGGCGATAATGAACGCCAGCACCACGGCGGCCCCAAAAAGGCAATACGTCACCGTAAAAAACCATTCGGGCAAATTGAAGAACATGATCGCATGGACCAGCCGCCCGATAAATGAAGTTGCCGAGCCCTCCTCGCCGCGCAGTTGGTTTTCCCAGCGGGTCAGCGGACACATTACACCAAATAGCGATTCCAGCACGACGAGTCCGATTGCCGCCAGATGCGCCGCGCGAAACCAGAAGTTGCGGATCCACGACCAGCGTAAGACAATGCCAATCAGGATCAGTGCCATGCCGCCGACCACGAACAGCACGTAGGCAAGGTGGACGACGACGATGAGATCGGCGAGGTGGGACACGGGGAAAGTTGGTGCTGGTCAGTGGTCGGTTGTCGGCGACAGTAACGCTTTCGATAAGTACCGCACGATATCGCTGGCGATGAGCGAGGTTTCGCCAAGTTCTTGGGCGGCAAGGTCGCCGGCTAGACCGTGCGTGTAAACGCCGAGCCGTGCCGCGTCGTAAAGCGGCAAGCCTTGGCAGGCCAATGCGGCGATCAAACCCGTAAGCGAGTCGCCCGAGCCGCCGGTTGCCATGCCGGGGTTGCCGGTGCTGTTGTGCCAATGCTGCCGGCCATCGGTTACATAGGTGCGATGTCCTTTGAGCACGACGAGGATGCCGCAGCGTCCGGCTAGTTCCATCGCGGCCAGATTGCGTTCTTCGCCCTCGAACTTGCGGCCGACCAGCCGTGCGAACTCGCCCGGATGCGGCGTTAGAATCCGAGGGCCTCGATGATTGGCAAGTACTTCGGCATCCACGGCCAAGGCGTTCAGTGCGTCGGCGTCGAACACCATCGGCTGCGGAAGTTCGCGATAAAGCTGCGGCACGAGTTGATCGAGATCGGTCGAGCGGCCCAGCCCCGGCCCGCAGGCAATGACCGTACTCGTCGCTGCCAATTCCACGATGTCGTCGTGGGCCGATGCGGCGATGCGGCCTTGCGCATCGTCGGGCAACGGCACCGTCATATACGAAGGCTCAAATCCGGCAACCGTTTCCAAGCAGCAGTTGGCGGTGGCAACGCGCACCAATCCTGCCCCGCCGCGCAAAGCGGCCATGCCGGCCAAGGCTGCCGCCCCGGCCATCCCGCGCGATCCGCCCACAATGAGAGCCGTGCCGAAGCTGCCTTTATGCGAGTTGGCGGCACGAGGGGGAAGGGAAGGCAGTGTTGGATCGTGAGGGGACATAAAATAACAATCGGAAAAGTAGATTGGAACAGTAACAATCACCGATCGAAGCGAATAATGAAATCGGTTTGTACGTCGGTTGGCAACAACCGCCTTGGTCTGCACTCGTGGAGATTAGCAATTATTCGCGTTCCCAATTTTTAATGCAGCGTTCCTCGCAATCAACCCGGCCACGTATCCGCCTTTGAACCCCGCATCGATATTCACAACACTCACATTCGACGCGCAACTATTGAGCATTCCCAGCAACGCTGCCAGCCCGCCGAAGGCCGCACCGTAGCCAACGCTCGTCGGCACGGCGATTACCGGACAAGAGACGTAGCCGCCGACAACGCTTGGCAGCGCGCCTTCCATGCCGGCGACGACGACGATCGCGTCGGCATCGGCAAGCAGATGAAGGTTCGCCGCTAGCCGGTGCGGCCCCGCCACGCCGACATCCTGCAACAATCTTACGCTGGCACCCGTCCAAAGAACAGTCTCGCGAGCCTCTTCCGCCACGGGCAGGTCGCTCGTACCGGCGGTGACGACGGTTACGCGGCCTGCCGCCTTCTTCTCGACGTCGGTTCGCGGTTGCGGAATGCGGAACGTTCGTGCGACCGCGTTGTAGCGTGCCGTGGGAAACGTTGCGAGCAATTCAGCGGCCTGTTCCGCCGTCATCCGCGTGGCGAAGGCTTCGATCCCATGCTCGACTTGCGCACGAAAGATTTGCGACATCGCCTCAACCGTTTTGCCCTGGGCGTAAACAACCTCGGGAAAGCCGCACCGTCGCTGCCGATCCAGATCGACCTGGGCTGGGCCAACATCGGCAATGCCGCCGCGCTGAAGTTGCAAAACAAAATCGGCTACCGAGAGTTGTCCCGTCTGTAATTGCGCTGCAAGTTGCTGGAGGGCTTCAGGAGTCATTTCCTCATGATAGTTCCCGTTGGGCATGAGGGAAAGGGTGTCGCACGGCGCAAAAGTAGAACGGAATTCATTCCGTTCAACTCTCTTCGCCAATTCTTCAATCGAATTCGATGGCCGACGGAATAAATTCCGTTTTTCGTTCCAGGCTTTGCACTTCTCACGGTGAGATAGTACCACACTTTACCGCGTCGCATCCGAGAGGATATAATAGGCTCGACGATCCGCCAGCGACCAAGCGGCAATGCGTCGAAAATAGGCGTTTGAAAAAGCAGTTCGCATGCGGGATTCAGAAGTTGGAGAGAACGAAATGACCGACGGTACGGCCGGACCATGCACTTGCCTCCCGAGATGCGTTTGGTCGCAATCGCCGGCTCGCCAGCAAGACCTACGAATTCAAAGCCGGGAAATTGGCTCGCTACAAAAACCGGCAGGCATTTGACATTCCAGAAAGTTATCATCGGCTAACCTGGGAACTTGTTCGCACGATCATCGGTGAAATTTCCGACGTCGCTATTACAAAGTTTTCCTGGGAGGCAAAAAACCGCAACATGGACTATCAATCTCGACGCGAAAAATTACGCATTCTGCTCAAAAAAACGGGTGCCCAAGCTCTCTTGGTCACCGGCCGCGCGAACGTCACTTACCTCACCGGCTTTACCGGCGATTCGAGCTACTTGCTGGTGACCCCAGACGGCAAAGCCCCCGGCGGGCAGGTGCTGATTAGCGATGGCCGCTTTGTCATTCAAATTGCTGAAGAATGCCCCAAGTTGGAGACCTATATCCGTCGCCCCGACGCTACGGTGCAGCAGGCCGCAATAAAGGTGATTCGCTCGTCGGGAATCAGCAGTTTGGCGATTGAAGCCGACTCCATGAACGTCGCCACGCGCGACCGAATGGCAGAGAAGCTACCGAAAGTGGCAATCGGCCACACTTCCGGCATGATTGAGCATCTCCGCCAGATTAAGGATAAGGAGGAGATCGCCCTGATTCGTGAAGCAGTCCGCATTGCCGAGCGTTCCTTCGCCGTGATCCGTGCGTCCCTGCGGCCAGAACAAACGGAAATAGCCATTGGCGATGCCCTGGAGCATCAAATCCGCCTCTTTGGGGGTGAAGGCCCATCGTTTCCACCCATTGTGGCGGTTGGCGACCGAGCCGCATTACCCCATGCGAATCTGACCAATAAGCGCGTTGAACAGGCCAACACGATCCTAATCGACTGGGGGGCTAATTACCACATCTACAAGAGCGACTTGACGCGAGTGCTTGTGACCGGTAAAATTTCGCCCAAACTGCGTCGCATCTATGAACTTGTGTTGGCGGCTCAAACAACCGCAATAGCCGCCATCCGGCCTGGAGTTGCCGTGTGCGAAGTTGATGCGGCTGCAAGAAAGGTCGTTGCGGAGGCTGGGTTTGCTCGCCGCTTTAACCACGGACTTGGTCATGGCTTGGGACTTGAGATTCACGAAGCACCCTTGATGAAGGGGACGAGTACGGCGACGTTGAAGCCTGGCATGGTGGTTACCGTGGAACCGGGAATTTACCTCACCGGCTGGGGCGGCGTTCGCATCGAGGACGACGTGCTAGTTACCCGAACGGGCCACGAGGTTTTGTCGAGCTTGCCCAAGCAGCTTGAAGAGATGATCGTTTATTAGAAGTAGTGCAACCGATGGAAAGGCCTGGCATGTCACCCCCGTCGCCCAACCAGGACGTTTTTGACGTAAGAAAAATTCGCCGTCTGGTCGAGCTTATGAAGGAGCACGACCTGAGCGAAATTGATATTCGCGAAGGCGAAACCCGCATCCAACTTCGCCGCGGGCCGGAAGGCCAAGTGATGGTCCATGCGCCGCAAGCGGCACATACGGTCGCACATATCGCGCCTTCGGCAACGGTCGAAACGGCAGCCAAAGCCGATGAAAGCCATATCGCGACAATCAAATGCCCCACGGTGGGCACGTTCTACACGGCATCGAGCCCCGATTCGCCGCCCTTCGTAAAGGTAGGCGATCATGTCGGCCCGGAAACGACGGTTTGCATCGTTGAGGCGATGAAGGTATTCAACCAAATTCCTGCCGAGATTTCCGGGAAAATCCTCTCCGTGCTGGTCGAAAATGGCCAACCGGTCGAGTTCGGTCAACCTCTCTACAAAGTGGATACGCGGGGCTGATGTTCAAACGCATTCTCGTTGCCAATCGGGGAGAAATCGCCCTGCGGATATTTCGTGCCTGCCGTGAATTGGGCATTGAATCGGTCGCCGTCTATAGCGAAGCCGATCGGGGTGCTGCCTACTTGGAGATGGCCGACGAAGCCTATTGCATCGGCCCGGCTAAGGCATCCGACAGCTACCTAAAGATCGATCGGATCATTTCCGCCGCCGAGGTCGGCAACGTACAGGCGATTCACCCCGGCTACGGTTTCTTGGCCGAGAACTCGCACTTCGCCGAAGTCTGCCGCGATTGCGACATCACCTTCATCGGCCCCACGCCGGAAGCAATGTCCATGCTGGGCGATAAGAACTCGGCCCGCAAAATGGCCCGCGCGGCCAAGGTTCCCACGGTGCCCGGCAGCGAAGGGCTAATCGAGAACGAAGCCCAGGCGATGCAATTGGCCCCCAAGCTTGGCTTTCCGGTACTGGTCAAGGCATCGGCTGGCGGCGGCGGGCGCGGTATGCGCGTCGCGCTCAATGAACTTGCACTCAGGTCGGCTTTGCAACAGGCCCAGGCGGAAGCCGAAGCGGCCTTTGGCAGCGCGGAGATTTACCTGGAAAAGTACGTCGAGCTTCCGCGGCACGTCGAAGTGCAGGTGATTGCCGATATGCACGGCAACGCGGTCCATCTTTGGGAGCGCGACTGCACGATGCAGCGGCGCCACCAAAAGCTGATCGAAGAAAGCCCGGCACCGAATCTCTCGGACGAAACCCGCAAGGCAATCTGCGAGTCGGCCGTGCGGCTGGTCAAGCTGGCCAAGTACCACAACGCCGGCACCGTCGAATTCATCGTCGACAAGAATGGCAACTTCTATTTCATCGAGATGAACGCTCGCATCCAGGTTGAGCATCCCGTGACCGAGATGGTCACCGGTATCGATCTTATCAAGTCGCAAATTCTCGTTGCGGCGGGCGAGCCTCTGCCGTTCAAGCAGAAGGATATCGTCCTCGACGGCTGTGCGATGGAGTGCCGCATCAATGCCGAAGACCCCGAGAAAAACTTCCGACCCACGCCGGGCCAAATCTCTCGGATCGTTCCGCCGGGCGGGTTTGGCGTGCGCTTCGATTCGCACGTTCACGTCGGCTACACGGTCTCGCCCTACTACGATTCCATGATCGGCAAGCTGATCGTCCATCAGCCGACCCGCGCTGAGGCCATCGCCTGCATGAAGCGAGCCCTGCGCGAGTTGCGGATCGAGGGAATCAAGACGACCATCCCGTTGCAGGAGAAAATTCTCAACCACGCCGCATTCATCGAGCACAGCGTCGATACCACGTTCATCGAACGGACTTGGACGCAGCATTAACTTTCCCACCACCCTTGCCCGGAACCCTCCATGAGCACTCTGTCCCGTCCGCCCTTGCTGGAATCAAACATTCGCCGCGTGGCAATCCTCTTTGCCGGCGGGCCTGCCCCGGCGGCAAACGCCGTGATTTCGACCGCGTCCGTTTCCTTCCTGCGAAACAACATCGACGTTTTGGGAATCCAGCACGGCTATTCGCACCTGATGGAATACACGCCGGAAAAGCCGCTCGTCGAGGGCAAGGGCTACGTCCGCATCACGCACCAAATGCTCAAGCGGTCGCGCAATAGCCAAGGCATTTTGATCGGCACCGCGCGAGCCAATCCGGGCAAGGCGATTTCCGACCCGGCGCACCTGCGCGACCCCGAGCGGTCGGCACCGCTAAAGACCGTTTACGACGCCCTCCGCTCGTTGGAAGTCGACGCCTTGATCTCCATCGGCGGCGACGACACTCTGAAGACGGCCAACAAGTTTAAGATGTATCAAGATACGCTGCCGCCGGGCAGTCACCGCATCCCGGTGGTCCACTTGCCCAAGACGATCGACAACGATTACATGGGCATCGATTTCACCTTCGGCTACTTCACCGCCGTCGAGTTCCTGGCCTCGGAGGTTCGCAACTTGCTGGCCGACGCCGAAGCCAATCGGGCCTATTTCCTCTGCGAGTGCATGGGCCGCAGTGCCGGCTGGCTGGCTTACGGCACGGCAATCTCCGGCGAGGCAAGCCTCGTGATCAGCGTCGAGGATATTACCGGCAAGTATGAAACCAGCGAAGAGTCGCTCAATCCCAAGACGGGCCGCAAAGAAATCCGCCGCGTAATGGACCTCCGAGAGGTCGTCAAGCGGATCGTGGCCACCATGCGTGCTCGCGAAGAAGCCGAAGGCAAAGAATTCGGCGTCATCATTCTGGCCGAAGGTCTGGCGGAACTGCTGCCATCGCAGCACATCGAAGGCGTACCGCGCGACGAACACGGCCACATTGCCATTTCGCAAATCAGCCTCGGCAAGCTGTTCTCGGAGCTTGTGACCAAGGAATACAACGCGCAAACCGGTCGCAAGCGGAAGGTCACCAGTGTTCCGCTAGGCTACGAAAGCCGCTGCGCGCGGCCGCAAGCCTTCGACGTCATGCTCGGCAGCCAACTCGGCGTCGGAGCCTATCGTGCTCTGGTCGAGAAGCGGCACGACGGCGTGATGGTCTCCGTCAGCGGGCAGTTAGAACTCGACTACGTCCCCTTCAACCGCCTCGTCGATCCCGCCACGCTAGTAACGGTCGTTCGCTACATCGAGCCCGGCAGCGACTTCCACCGCCTAGCGCGGTTTTTGGAAACGTATGTGAACGAGTAGGAAGTGAGTGCTGCATCGTTCAAGCGGCCCAAGGGTAGCGTTCAACGCAACCACCGGACGGCTTGCGCCGTACCGCTTCAATGCCATTGGACGGCAATGGGAGCGGAAGGGCGCAAGCACTCCGGTAATGCAATCAATCTTTTGTGGTGCATGCGTCTCGCCTGCACCACAATTTCAGCAACGGCAATTCTCAGACTTTACAGTTCTCCTGCCTTGCTTCGCCAGCCGTTTCCAATTCAAATGTCGATGCATTACAATGACGCGACTAATTGCCGACGGGAGAATGTCGCATGCGCTGTATTCAAATACTGAAAAATGCCGGTTGGGCAGCGAGGTTATTCCTGGCTGCGGCCCTTGGCACGCTGCTGCCGATTACCGCAGCCCAGGCCGTGACGCCCGCAGAAGCGGATACCGCCTTCAGGTCGTTGAACGAGGTTTACTGGGATCCCGGCGGCAAATTCTTTCGCAGGGAAGAGCAAGGACCGAGGAAGGCCGATTTCTGGTTTTCGGCGCAGCTCTGGGACACCGTGATGGATCAGTACGACCGCACCGGTCGTGCGGACGTTAAGCGTCAGATCAATGACATCTACGATGGTTTCATCAACGAATACCCGGACTGGACCACCAACAAATACAACGACGACATTATGTGGTGGGCCATCGCTTGCACGCGGGCTTATAAGATCACCAACGATGAGCGCTACCTGAAGAAAGCAAAAATCAGCTTCGACTTTGTCTACGATAATTTCTGGGATGAGACACTGGGCGGCGGCCTCTATTGGATCAACCAGCGGACCTCCAAGAATAGCTGTCTCAACAGCCCCGCGGTTATTGCCGCAGTCCGGCTTTCCGTGCTCCTCAAGGATCCCGCGTACCTGAAAAAGGCTAAAAGTCTCTTTGCTTGGCAGAAGAAAACGCTGACCGACGGAACGGGTAAGGTCTTCGACGGTATCAGCTATAATAAAGTCCGGCACACCACTCGGATCGGCAGATTCTCGCTGACTTACAATCAGGGAACCTACATTGGGGCTGCCGCCCTTCTCTATCAACAGACCAAAGACAAGACGTACCTGAACGATGCGATTAAAACCGCGGAATGGACTAAGGCCAACCTCTGCGTCACGGATCGGCACATCCTGAAAAATGAAGGCCCCAGCGACGGCGGCGCGTTCAAGGGCATATTCGTCCGATACATGAAACTGCTCATCACCGAATGCGGCTGCATCGAGTTTCTGCCTTGGATGAAGGCCAATGCGGACACCGCGTGGCGCAATCGCCGGCCCGCCGATAACATCATGGGCAATGACTGGACCGTTTCTGCGGGAACCCGGATTCAAAGCCAGACCGCCACCAGTGCCGTAGCGGTCGTACTCTGTTTTGCAGACGAAGACTCCAAGCGTTAGGCCGAGCTTAGTTGACCGCAAAATCAGGAGCAAACCGGAAATATCCCGTACAGGAGTACGAACAACATGAAACCCGACTTGATCCGCGCCATTGACCTAGCCTTGGAAAAGCATTGGGATGCCTCGCACGATATCGTGCAGCAATACGAATCCGACGGCACCGCCTCGTGGATCCACGCCGTCCTGCATAAGATCGAAGGCGATCGCGGCAATAGCCACTACTGGTATCGCCGCGCCGGCAAAATGGAATTCGCCGATGAGGAGCCGATGGACGAATTGCGGATCATTCGGGCGAAGGTGGAAGGACTCTCGTAGACTCGTTCGGAGCGATGCTGCTACAATGCAGGACGTACCGCTAGGGTAGGCCGAATAAGGGAAAATATACGATGTCCACCGAACTCACTTGGCTCGGCCACAATGCTTGGTCGATTCGCGCGGGCGACTATCGCTTGCTGCTCGATCCGTTTCTCAACGACAATCCGCTCAGCCCCGTGAAGGCCGATGAAGTTGCGGCCGACTTCATACTCGTCTCGCACGGGCATGGCGATCATCTCGGGGATGCGGTGGCCATCGCCCAGCGAACCGGCGCAACGGTCGTTGGCATCTTTGAAGTTTGTGAATGGCTCGCGGCTCGCGGCGTTAAGAGCGTTCACGCCATGAACTTGGGCGGGGGCTACAATTTTCCCTTTGGCCGCTTGACGATGACGCTCGCCTTGCATTCGTCGGCCATGCCCGATGGAAGCTATGGCGGCAGCCCCTGCGGCTTCGTTCTGCAGCGTGCAGAGGGAACGGTTTATTTCGCATGCGATACGGCGTTGTTCTCGGATATGAAGCTCATCGGTGCGATGGGACTGGACCTTGCGGCCGTTCCGATTGGCGACAACTACACGATGGGGCCCGCCGCTGCGTTGGAAGCCGTTCGGCTCTTGCAGCCCAAGCGGGTCGTGCCGGTCCATTGCGGAACTTGGCCGGTCATCGCTCAAGACGCCGACGCCTGGGCACGGCAAGTTCAGGCGGAAACCGGCGTACAGGCGGTGGTATTGAAGCCGGGGGGAAAGATTGTTCTCTAGGATATCTGATATCTGCCCGCCGCGTAAAAATCATTCGCTTCTACCGTGCGATTCGTGGTTGCCTACCCTTCCTCCGATTGGATCAACAAAGTATCTCTCGCTTTGGCCAATTGAATTTCATCCAATTACTTGACAACCTCCTAGTGCCAAGTCCAGGCTAAATTCCGGGGTTGTTTGAATGGCCGTTTTTTGGGAACCTGTACGTCAACATGGAGGTTCCAATGAACAAGAAGTATATTGTGCGGCTCACGGACGAGGAACGGGCGATTTGCGAAGC
>JANXOJ010000308.1 GCA_025353625.1 Planctomycetota bacterium
CAGTTCGACACCATCTACCACGAGCACTTTTCCTACCTTAGCGTTCTGGCCGTTGAGCGGATATTCTCCGCACACGGGCTGCGCTTGTTCGATGTCGATCGCTTGCCCACCCACGGCGGCTCCGTGCGAATTCATGCCTGCCATCGCGCAGATGCAAGAACCGAGTCGAGCGCATTGGTCCAGGTGCGCAGCGATGAGACGGCCGCCGGGCTACATCGCTTGGAGACCTATTCCGGGTTTGAACGGAAGGTCAATCGCGTCAAGCGCGACCTTCTCTCTTTTCTCATCGAAGCTCGCAATCGAGGACAAACGGTCGCCGCCTATGGAGCCGCGGCAAAAGGGACGACCCTTCTGAACTACTGCGGCATCCGCCAAGACTTGCTGGATTACGTCGTCGATCTCAGTCCGCACAAACAGGGGCATTTGATCCCCGGCGTGCGACTGCCAATTCTTTCGCCGCAGCGCGTATTGGAGACCCGGCCCGACTACCTCTTGATCCTGCCCTGGAATCTGCGCGATGAAATCACCGCTCAAATGGCCGCAATTCGCGGCTGGGGCGGCCAGTTCGTTGTGGCCATCCCGCACTTGGAGGTCATCGCGTGATTGTCGATGCGACGCCTTTGTCCGGCTTGAAAATCATCGCGCCGGAACCGCGCCGCGACGAACGCGGCGCGTTCACCCGCATCTATTGCCCTCGCGAATTGGAGAACTTGGGACTGGAGTTCCAGTTGTGCCAGATCAACGTTTCACGCACTTCCCAAGCGGGGTCAATTCGCGGAATGCACTTTCAACGCGCTCCGAAAGCGGAAGCCAAGATCGTGCAATGCTTGGCGGGCGAGGTTTTCGACGTGGCGATCGATCTTCGCAAGGAGTCTCCCACCTTCCGCCAATGGCACGGTCTGCGATTGAACTGCCGCGACCGTAAGATGTTCTTCATACCCGAGGGATTCGCACACGGATTTCAAACCTTGACCGACGATGCCGAGGTTCTTTATTTTATGGGCCAGTTCTACGATCCCAAGTTTCAATCCGGCGTGCGATGGAATGACCCGGTGCTGAACGTCGTGTGGCCGCTGCCCATTACGACCATTTCCCAGCGCGACTTGGACTATCCGGATTTTCAACCATGAAACGGGTTATCGTTACGGGAGCGTCGGGGTTCATCGGCAGGCATGCCCTGCCCGCTTTGAGGGAACGCGGCTTTGAGGTCCATGCCCTCGACTTGCCGGGAGCGAATCGCGAGTCCGGCGACGATCTCTTTTGGCATGCCGTCGATCTATTGGACCCAGCGGCGGTCGATTGCACGTTGCGGGAAATATCGGCCACGCATCTCCTGCATTTTGCCTGGTACGTGCAACACGGCAAATTCTGGACGGCGGCGGAAAACCTCGACTGGGTCGCGGCTTCGCTCCATTTGATTCGTGCCTTCCATCGCGAAGGGGGCCGGCGCGCGGTCGTTGCCGGGAGTTGTGCCGAGTACGACTGGACGACTGCCACCGGTCCCTGCATTGAAGAAGTTACACCCCTTCGACCGCATACACTTTACGGTACGGCAAAAGATTCCCTCCGTTCATTGCTCGCCGCATATTCGGCCGCGCAATCGATCGAGTGGGCTTGGGGCCGGATATTCCTGCTCTACGGGCCGGGCGAATATCCCGCACGACTCGTGCCGTCGCTGATTCAATCCCTGGCCCGAGGGGAAAGGGCCTGCTGCCGGAGTGCAAACTTGATTCGAGATTTGATGCACGTTGAAGATTGCGGACGTGCCTTTGCACACCTCGTGGACAGTTCCATCAAGGGCCCGGTCAACGTGGCATCCGGTATTCCCGTAAGTTTGGCAGTCGTGTCGCGCGAGATCGCAACGCAGTGCCGTGCGGAAGACCGCCTCGACTTGGAAGACCAGCCGTGTTCCGCCGAGGTGCCCGCCTATCTCGTCGCCAATACACGCCGCCTGCAATCCGAGGTCGGGTTCGTCCCACAATTCAGTTTGCGCGACGGCATTCGCGACATCCTCCAGCGCAGGGACATGGAGAGTAACACGAAATGATGGAACAATCCGCGGCCATCTTCCTCGATCGCGATGGCGTGCTCATTGAGGATTGCGGTCCGATCGTCGATCGCGAGCAAATCAAACTCCTGCCGGGGGTCGCGCACGCTTTGCGGCAACTTAAAGCAGCCGGATTTCGCCTCGTCGCCGTCACCAACCAGGCGGTCGTCGCGCGGGGGTTGATTGGTGAAAAGGATTTGGCCGTCTTACATGCGGCAATGGACAATCTTATCGAACGAGCCGGCGGGCCAAGGCTGGATGCCGTATACTATTGCCCCCATCATCCGCGGGCGACCTTGCCGGAATTCCGTCGGGAATGTCCCTGCCGCAAGCCTCGGCCGGGCATGCTCTTGCAGGCTGCAAAAGAACATTCGCTCGATCTGCAAGCCAGTTTCATGGTGGGCGACCGCATCACCGATATCGCGGCGGGTGCGGCGGCCGGGTGCCGCACCGTGTGGGTCGCTTGCGGGCGACATGCGGACGCTCCCATCGTCACCGTCGAGCCGCTCGATCCGAATTGCAGCTCGGACCATGCGTGTTGCGACCTTTCCGCCGCCGCCGACTGGATATTGAGGCAACGATGAAAGCTATGGTGCTTTGCGCCGGGTTCGGCACGCGACTGGGCGACTTGACGCGGGAAATTCCCAAGCCGATGCTCCCGCTGGGCGAGCGGCCCATGCTCGAATATATCGTTTGCCATCTACGGCGGCACGGGTTCGATCGGATCGGCGTCAATCTGCACTTCATGCCCGAGATCATTCGCGGATATTTTGGCAACGGCAACCGCTGGGGATTGCACTTTACCTATTCCGACGAGCCGGAGTTGCTCGGCACGGCCGGTGGGGCGAAGAAGATGGAAGCCTTCCTCCGCAGCCGCGAACCATTTCTCGTGCAATACGGCGATGTTGTCACGAACCAGGACTACACCGCCATGCTGACGTTTCATCGCCAGCAAAAGGCCCTGGCGACGCTCCTCGTCCACGAGAGGGCCAAGTCCAACAGCGTGTTGGCCATTGCTGCCGACGGCCGTATCGAGCGATTCCTGGAACGACCCAGCCAAGCCGAGCGAAGCACGGTCGCCTCGACGTGGGTTTTTTCCGGCGTTACGATTTGCGAACCGGAACTGTTCGACGAGATTCCGCCGAACACGTTCTGCGATTTCCCCCGCGATGTTTTTATCCGGCTGACCGAGACCGGGCGGCTTTTCGCCTTTCCCTTGTCGGGCCAGCGCTGTGCGGTGGACTCGCCGGAGCGGCTTGCGGAAGCTCGTCGCGGCGTGGCCGAGGGACATTTTCTCGCGGATTGAGGATGCCGATTCCGTCCTCTTATGGCATTTTTGCAGTCGTTGCGGCAGGAACGATCGACACGATCCGCAAATTGCGACCCACCGGCAGGTCGATTGACCGAGCTAGTCGCCGCTTCGGTCGCTCAATCGCTCCGTGCGAATAAACGCGAACCTATGCTTAACGAGCGTTGATTGGTCATTTAGCAACGAAGGATCACCCGTCGTGCATAGGAAATTTGCGAATAGCCACCTTTGGGCCTTGATCGCCGTTTTGAGCCTGTTTTGGATCACGTTTGCAGCCGCGTTCGCGGCTTCGATTCGCAAGACCGATGGCCACTGGGTCTACGTCATCGACGATACCTACATCACGATGGCGATCGCTAAGAACTTGGCCGATCACGGCAACTGGGGGCCGGTGGCGCACGAATTTTCCGCGTGTGCCTCAAGCCCGCTGTGGGTAATGATCGTGGCGGCCGTCTATCGCGTCGCCGGGGTTCATGAGCTCGTGCCACTGGGGCTGAATTTGTTCTTCGGCAGCGCGGTGCTGATCCTAATCTGGCACATCCTGCGGCGGCGGGGGGCAACACCGCTGGCTTGCTTCGCGATTCCGACGGCCGTCATGCTCCTCACGCCGATGGTGCCGGTCGCATCGACGGGCTTGGAGCACATGCTGCAAATGTTGGTGATGCTGGGTCTTGCGGAAGCCGCAAGCCGCGCGTTGGCCGACGACGCTCCCAGCGCGGCCCGCTCCCATGCGAACGGATGGCTGATGGTCCTTGCACCGCTCGCCACGATGGTCCGCTACGAGGGCGCGCTGATGGTCGGCGTCATCGCGCTATTGTTCTGCATGCGGCGGCGATTTGTCGCGGCGGCCGCGCTCGTGGCACTGACCTCGCTGCCGATCGTGATTTCCGGCGCGATCTTTTTGGCGAAAGGTTGGATGTTCTTGCCGACTTCCATCGCCATGAAAGCAAACGCGCCGACGCTCTCCTCCTGGGCCGGGTTCTGCACGTTCACTTCCAAGGGGCTTTTGTTGCTCCGCGCTAACGTTCACATTGCCATCTTACTGGGCACCGTGGGGTTGCTCCTCTTGGCGCAGCGGCAGTCGATTTTCAAAAGGGCTTCCGGCATCGTGGCGGTAGTGGTGCTGGCCACTGCGGCGTTGCATCTGCAACTGGCATCGTTGGGATGGTTCTATCGCTACGAAGCCTACCTGATGTGCCTGGGAATCGTAGCGATCTATTTCCTCGCACGGGAATTGCCTTGGACGAAGCTGGCGGAAGGCACTGCGGCGAAGCCGTTGCCATTGTCGCAGTTGCACTATGCGGCCGCTTTGGCTTCCATTCTTTTGGTGGGGCTGCCGATCATCGAGCGGGCCGTGCGAGCACACGCCCATATTCCTCAAGCGGCGGCGAACATTTCTCAGCAGCAGTGTCAGATGGGCCGCTTTTTGCATCGCTACTACGAAGGCCAGTCCGTGGCGGCCAACGACATCGGTGCGATCAACTTCATGGCAAACATCCACTGTTTCGATTTGTGGGGTCTGAGCGATATCGACGTCGCCCGGCTGCGACTTGCGAAACGGTACGACTCGGCGAAGATGTTTGCCTTGTCGCAACAAAAGGGCGTCAAGATTGCGGTGGTCTACGACGACTGGTATGCTCCGTACGGTGGCGTACCGCGGCAATGGGTCAAGGCGGCCGAATGGACGATCTCGAACAATACAATCTGCGGCGGCGACACGGTAAGCTTTTACGCCGTCGATCCGACGCAGTGGCCTACGTTGCACCGCAATCTGCTGGAATTCTGCCGCGAGCTACCGGCCGAGGTCGACTTTAAGCTGATCGATGGAAGGCGCGCGAGTCGCACGGTGATTAAAACAGTTGGCACGGTTGCGTCCCGATTTTAGGGGGCCAAAACAATCTCTTCTTGAGCGTTGTTTTCGCGCACGTTCGGTGGGCCTAGCGGCCTTCTTTCGGCCAATGATCGTGCGTCCCCCAACCCAAGAACAACTTGTGGTGTAGGCGTCTCGCCTGCCCCGATAATTGCTGGCGAGACGCCCGCGACAAAATTTCAGCAACGGCAATTCTCAGACTTTGCAGTTCACACCGACTTTTTGGCCGACACGATTGCTTCCGACGCAGACCGTACGCTACAATCGTTATGCCACCTGTCGAGGAAACCAAAGTCGATGAAATCCCACACCGAATACTTAACGATGAACGTTCCCAAGCGGATGGGGTTCGTCAACATCACGCCGCAAGTGGAAGCGGCGGTCAAAAAGAGCGGCGTGAAGGAAGGAATGGTTCTTTGCAATGCCATGCACATCACGGCCAGCGTCTTCATCAACGACGATGAATCGGGCCTGCACGAGGACTACGGGCAATGGCTCGACGCCCTGGCCCCCTTCGACGCATCGCCGCAACGCTATCGCCACAACCGCACCGGCGAAGACAATGCCGACGCACACCTCAAACGCCAAGTCATGGGCCGCGAGGTCGTAGTGGCGATCACCGAAGGCAAACTCGACTTCGGCCCGTGGGAACAGATTTTCTACGGCGAGTTTGATGGAAAGCGCGCGAAGCGGGTGTTGATTAAAGTGATTGGGGAGTAAGGGGAAAATGGCGATAACATTTGCAGTAAGCAAGGCGCGAGTTGCCCGTTTGGTAGTCGATTGCCGGACCAACCAAACGACCTTTCATGCCGCAGGCTTCAAGGAGGCCCATGAGGCGGCACCGATTCCACAGAGAGGCCCGTGCCACAAAAGTTCGTACAAGCCCGGAGAAATCGCCACGGTGGAAGCGCAGTGAGAGAAAGGGTGAAGGCAGAAACATGAAGGATGAAGGCGACCGAACCGCTGCTGCAAATCTGAAGCGGCCGCGCGCGGTTCATCCTTCCCCCTTACTTGCCGACGCTCTCGCCATCTGGCACGCCGGACTCGCGGCCGTTCGCTCGGATCGGCTCATGCGCGACGCAATGCAAGTCGAAGGATCGTCGCTCATTGTCGGCGATGAAGAGATCGCGCTCGATCGCGTGCGACGCATTGTCGTCGTTGGTGCCGGCAAGGCAGGGGCGGGCATGGCGGCGGCCGTGGAGGAGATACTGGGGCCTAGGCTTTGTTCTGAGAAGAAGCTGAGCGGTTGGGTCAACGTGCCGGGCGATTGCCTGCGACCGTTGAAATATACCCGCCTTCACGCGGCCCGGCCGGCGGGTGTCAATGAGCCGACGACCGCCGGGGTGGAGGGAGCGACCGAGATTTTGCGGCTCGTTTCGTCGCTCACTCCGGACGATTTGTGCCTCTGTCTCTTATCCGGCGGCGGGTCGGCCTTGCTGCCGTTGCCGATCGAAGGCATCACCCTGACGGACAAACTAGCAGTGACGCGGCACTTGAGCGCGGCGGGGGCGAACATCGAGCAGCTCAATACGGTTCGCAAGCAGCTTAGCGGCATCAAAGGGGGCCGGCTGGCTCGGGCGTGCCGAGCGGGCAGGCTCGTTACGCTTATCATCTCCGACGTGCTAGGCGATCCGCTCGATATCATCGCCTCGGGGCCGACGGTCCCAGACAGTTCCACGCCCGAGGCGGCGATTGCCATCCTCGAACAGTTTGCCTCTCGCGAGGCGGGCATTTCAAAATCCGTGTTCGATCGACTTTGCCGTGTCGGCGAGACGCCTGCACCACAATGTCGGGTAACGAACCTCGTGATCGGCAACAACGCCACGGCTGTGGACGCCGCCGGCATGGAAGCCGAGCGTCGGGGATACTCGCACGCCATGATTAGTGCGCGCCATTCGGAAGGCCCCGCCGAGGAGGTGGGGCGGCACTTGGCCGCGATGGTTCGGCAGATGCGTCAGCAGCCGGGGCCAGACTGTCTCATCAGCGGCGGCGAACCGGTGGTGCGGCTGGTCGATGCGTCGCGTCGCGGTTTAGGAGGCCGGAACCAACAACTGGTGTTGGCTGCGATGGAAGCCTTTTGGGATGACGGCGCACGGGACGTGGCCATGCTCTCCGGAGGGACCGATGGCGAAGATGGTCCAACCGACGCCGCCGGGGCGACGTTCGACGCCGCGATCCTTGCCGCGGCCCGAGAGCAAGGCTTATCGCCCGGCGAGTTCTTGTCCCGCAACGATGCCTATCATTTTTTTGAGCCGCTCGATGCGCTGATAAAGACCGGGCCGACCGATACGAACGTGTGCGATTTGCGCGTCGCGGTAACGCGACCAACGCCTTCATCTTGCTCGGCGAGGTGACGGCGGACGAAGCGTATCGGATGCAATTATATCGCCGGGTCGCCCGTTTCGCCGGTGCGGATGCGAACGGCGTTCTTTACCTCGGAGACGAATATCTTGCCGTCGCCAACCTGACCCGTCCGTGCCGTGGTGACGATGGTATCGATGATGTCGTTAAGCTCTTCGTCGGTGACGATGATTTCGACCTTGATCTTAGGGATGAAGTCAACGACGTACTCGGCCCCGCGGTACATCTCCGTGTGTCCCTTTTGACGGCCGAATCCGGATACTTCGGTGACGGTCATGCCCTTGATTCCGCGTCGGTTCAAGGCATCCTTCACGTCGTCTAGTTTGAAGTGGCGGATAATGGCTTCGATTTTTTTCATGGCGTGCTTTCTAATTTATAGTTGCCAAACAATGCAACGCACCCTCGTCCCCGTCCCCTCTGCCGTTTACGGGAGCGGGAGAGCCGGAGTTTACGAATGCCGCGTGAGGGCGAAGTCGGGATAGGCCAGCGCGCCAAGTTCGGGGCCGTCGAGACCTTCCATCTCGACGTTCCGCGAAACGCGCATCGGTGTATAACGATTGCTGATGTGGAACCATGCCCAGGACATAACCAAGCCGAAGATCACGAGGACAATAGCCCCAATTAATTGGGCCGTGAATTGGCCTGCGTCGCCGTAGAGCAAACCCCGCACGCCGTCGGTGCCGTGTAATTTGACGAATCCTTCGCGGAGAACGCCGTTAAAATTCGCACCGTATTTGCCGGACGCAAAAATTCCCACGGACAACATTCCCCAGAGGCCGGCGACACCATGTACGGAAATTGCGCCGACCGGATCGTCGATTCCGCGTCGCTCCAAGAGCAACACACTGATGACCACGATCCCGCCGGCAACCGCGCCAATAGCGACGGCAGCCCAGCTATCGACGAAGGCGCACGGCCCGCTTATGGCTACCAGTCCCGCCACTAGGCCGTTGCAAATGATCGTCGGGTCGGGCTTCATTCGCTTCCACGCCAACATGCCCATCGAGCCGAGCGTGCCGGCCGCGCCGGCCAGCGTTGTGTTGACCAAAACGCCGCTGATGGAAAGGTCGGTACCCGCCAGGGCGCAGCCGGCGTTTAGGGCAAACCAAGCGAAGGCGACGATGAGACTTCCAAAAACGACCATGGGCACGTGATGTCCCGGCAGGGGCTGCGGCTTTCCGGCACGATACTTGCCCGTTCGTGGCCCAATAAGCCATGTGCCTACCAGCGCGATGACGCCGCCCAAAGCGTGCAGCACACCCGCGCCGGAGAAATCAACAACGCCGTGTCCCAGGTGCCAGTTGGTTCCTATACTTGCGAGCCAACCGCCGCCCCAGACCCAATT